>JBEIMN010000209.1:0-5884 GCA_040378705.1 Acidobacteriota bacterium | reverse complement strand
GCCGCCGGAAACTTGTGTTCGGGCGCGAGTCGATAGTCGAGAGAAAAGAGGCGTGTCCGGGTGGTGAGCGCGAGCCGAGCGGTCAGGTGGCGATGGCTTCGCGGGGAACCGGCGAAGTAGCCGCCACCGTGCAGGTAGAATATGCAGCCAGCATCATCACGTTCGGGCGCCGGGAGCTCGCGCGCCGAACTGCCATAAGCACCAGAAGAATCCGAAGTAATCGGCGGCGTCTCGGCCGCCCAGAGCCACTCGCCGCGAACATTACCCTCGGTGATCGGCTGGTGCGAGACTCCTCGCGGCAATCGTCCGGCGAGATAGCGCGGGAGCGCTCCCTGTGGTTCGATCCGCTGGCGGAGGAACCTGACTGCTTCTGTCTCGCCGAAGTTACTGCGCAAGGCGACCCGCTTGAGCAGGATGCTCGACATATACGAAGCAATCCGTGATTGCCAGCTTGGCATCGACGACCTCCAATGACGAGAGTGATGGTGTTCCGATATCAGTTGTTACGACGAAAAAAGATCTCGAGTAACCGGCGATGGGCGACTGGCAGCAGCCGCTGAATTCGATCGATCAGCCGGGCATCGGAACCGATCAGGATTCGTTTCCGGTCTCTTTCAACATCGTCAATGATGACCCTGGCCGCCTTCTCCGGCGTAGTTCGCGCCATCCGATCAAACGTCAGACGTTCCTTTTCGGAGCGCGATGCCGGTACGGCCGCGCCGACCCGTGCCCGCCGCGCGATATTGGTTTTGATTCCGCCCGGATGGACGACCGAGACTGAAACGTTCGTTCTCGCCAGCTCGTGCGCGAGAGCTTCTGTGAAGCCGCGTACCGCAAATTTGCTCGCGGCATAGGCGGCCTGCCCCGGCGGCGCAATCATCCCAAAGACCGATGAAATATTGACGATATGGGCTTGTGGCTGCCGTCGCAGGAGTGGGAGGAACTGCTTGACGCCATAGACTACCCCCCAGAAATTTATCCCGATCAGCCACTCGATATCCTCAATCGAGACCTCAGCGATAGTTCCGCTAAGGGCGACCCCGGCATTATTGATCAGCAGACCGGCCCCGCCGTGTTTGGCCTCGACCTCACGAACGAAGCGGTCAAGCTCTTCCCGGCTGGAGACATCGAGCCGGTGGGTCGTGATTCGACAGTCGGAAGAGGCGGCGAGCGCCGCGGTCTCGGCAAGCCCTTCACCGTCGAGATCGGCCAGCGCGAGGCCTCCGCACCGCCCGGCAAGCTGGATGGCGAGGGCGCGTCCGATGCCGGATCCCGCTCCGGTTACCACCGCGATCGTCTGACGATCGATTTTCATATCTCCTCCGGGTTTTCTGTCGTCTCGGGGTTTATCTGCTCGGGGTCTCTGCCGGCGCAGCAATGGTGTTGCAGGTTAGAGGTCGACTCTGATCTGCGTGCAACCCGTTCTGCCGCAATGGATTTTAACCGAGAAGTCTTCGCTGTCCAATGTTATCAGTCACTGAATGGGGCCTGAATGAAAAATAGCGCGGGGCGCGAAAACAGTTTTTCTTTCCAGTCCGATAATCTTAAACTGTGTTAAGTTTTTGACCAGACTGCAAATCGCCGTAAGCATCAATGACCCGGAGATTATCAGGTTGAACCGTAATTATGTAGTCGCGACGGGATTTTCAAGATGGAGTGAAGCCGTGCGGGTGGCGGCCGGGGCGATCTTTGCCCATCGGCTCCGGTCGACGTTGACGGTGATCGGGATCGTGATCGGCATTGCGGTGGTGACGGTTGTCGCTTCGCTGCTTGAGGGGGCACAGGGCTTCATCAATGATACAGCAGCCGGGCTTGGACCGGGAATCATTCGGATCGACAAGGCCTCGTTTCAGGACTTCATCGGCGATGCGCAGGCGTTTGCCGAGGCGCGTGCGAAGCGGCCAGACATCTCGATTGAAGATTACCGCGGTCTGCAGAGTCGACTTGCTGACCGGCTCGAAGTCGGGGCGCGCATCGATGCCGCGCTGCCGGTCGCCCGCGACAACCGGTCGCTCGACGGCATATCGATCCAGGGGGTGACGGCAAACCTTGCCGATCTGACGACCATCAAGCTCGATCGGGGTCGCCGGCTGACCGATTTTGACGATCAGTACCGCCGCTATGTCTGCATCGTCGGAAAGGATGTCGACGAGTATCTCTTTCCGGATGGTGAGGCGGTCGGGCGGATGATCAGGCTTGGCGGCACGGAGTATGAGATTGTCGGTGTCGCGGCGCCGCTTGGCTCGTCGATTGGCGCTTCGCAGGATGGTTTTGTCCAGATTCCACTGGGGACCTTCGCCCGTGTCTTTGGTTCACGCTCGCGGTCGATTGCACTGCTGACAAAGGCCCGTGCCGGTGAGGTGCTCGACAACTCCACGGTCGAGGAGCTGACACGCATCGGGATGCGGCTCGAGCGCGGACTGCAGCCGGGTGAGGATGACGATTTCAGCGTCACGACCTCAAAGAGTATCGAGGCGTTTGCCGGGCGTATTACGTCGATTGTCGCGCTGGTTCTTTATCCGTTGACGGGCATCGCGCTCGTAGTTGCCGGCGTGGTCGTGATGAATATGATGCTCGCCTCTGTGACAGAGCGGACGCGCGAGATCGGGATCAGGCTCGCGATCGGAGCGCGACGCAGCGATATTTTGATCCAGTTTCTGATCGAATCGACGCTGCTGACGGTGACCGGGGGGATCATCGGGATCGCACTCGCCGCCTTACTGGTCAGGATAGCCGCGGCCCTGACCGGGTTTCCGCTTGGAGTGCCACTCTGGGCACTCTTTGCGGCCATCACGGTCTCGAGCTCGATCGGCACGATATTCGGCGTCGTTCCTGCCCGTCGGGCTTCAAAGCTCGATCCAATCGAGGCCCTCAGAAAAGAGTGAGAAAAGAGTAAGACTCTCCGGCCACGGCCCAACCAAAGACGGGAGACATTGATTCATGCTCATCCGGAAACAGCTTCTCATCGACATCGTCAGGACGGTCATCGATTCACTGCGCGTCCACAAGCTGCGTTCGGCGCTGACACTGCTTGGGGTGATGATTGGGACGGGGGTCGTGGTTATGGTTGGCGCCGTGCTGACAGGCCTCTCGGCGCGTGTCGCGGCGATCTCGGAGCGGAGCGCTCCAAACGTCGTCTATGTCACGAAGGAAGAGAAGATCGGACCCTCATTTCGGACACCAAGTGCCGAGGAGCGGCAGCGGAAGAATCTGACCTACGACGATGCCCTTGCGGTTTCACGACTCGATCTGCCACAGGCCGTCTCACCGCAGAAGATCCGTGGGAGTTACGGTCCAACCGGCGACAAGCCAAAGATGACCTTTTTGGGGCGTGAGGCGATCAATCCGCTTCTGCTCGGGGTCTGGGAGAACTTCCCGGATATCGTCTCGGTTCAGGTCGAGCGTGGTCGCTTCTTTACCACGACCGAGCGTGAGACACGGGCCCACGTCTGCGTGATCGGCAACGGCATTGCCAGGCAGCTCTTCGAGGATGACGATCCACTCGATAAGGATGTTCGTCTCGATGGGAGCATCTACCGCATTGTCGGCATTCTCGAGAGTGGTTCCGGGCAGGGAGTGATCGGGAGTGACGAACTTGACGAGCGTATCGTCTATGCGCCATTCGAGACGGTGGCGAGGCAGTACCCGGAAAACGAGTCGGTCGCGATCGTTGTCCGGGCGCCGACAGGCCGGATCGATCCGATGATCGAGCAGGTAACGACGCTCCTCCGGGCGCGTCGCAATGTACCGCCTGAAGCGGACAATAATTTTGGCGTCAATCGTGCGGAGCAGGTCTTTGAAGTGGTGCAGCAGATCATCCTCGGCCTGGCGGCGGTGGTCGTTCCAATCGCGCTTGCCGGGCTGGTGGTTGGCGGGGTCGGCGTCATGAACATTATGCTGGTTTCGGTCACCGAGCGTTCGCCGGAGATAGGTCTGCGGCGGGCACTTGGGGCGCGGAAATCGGATGTTCTTGCACAGTTTCTGATCGAGGCGATCATTCTGACCGGGGTTGGGGGGCTGATTGGGATCGCCTTCGGCTTCACGGTGGCGTTCATCATCCAGTTTGCAGTCAATTTCCCGGCAGCGGTTCCGCTATGGGCGATCCTGGTCGGATTTCTGACCTCGGTGACCGTCGGTCTGATCGCGGGCATGTGGCCGGCCATCCGTGCGGCACGGCTTGATCCGGTTGTCGCGATTCGAGGCGAGTGATTCGGCATGATCGATAAATTCAGGATCGACAGGGCGGATCGACCGGCGTTCTTTGCGCTCGCAGTTCTTTTTGGGCTCAATGTCATCAATTTCTTTGATCGGCAGATTCTTGCCGCAGTGACAGAGCCGCTCCGACAGCAGTGGAATCTCAATGACGCAGCGCTTGGTTTTATGTCGACGGCCTTCACGCTGATCTATGCCGCAGTCGGAATCCCGCTTGGAAGATGGGCTGATCGCGGTTCGCGGACACGGATACTGGGACTCGGGGTCGCGGTCTGGAGCCTCTTCACCGCGGCTTCGGGCTTTGCCGTCGGGTACTGGTCGCTCTTTGCCGCCCGGGTTGGAGTTGGTGTCGGTGAGGCGAGCTGCTCGCCGGCCGCAAATTCACTGATTGGAGATCTCTTCCCGCCGGCGCAGCGTGCACGTGCGATCTCGATCTTCATGCTTGGCCTGCCGATCGGCATCTTCCTCTGTTTCCTGCTCAGTGGAATGATTGTCGAATATTCGATTCCGCTGGTTGGGCGTGCAAATGCCTGGAAGACCCCCTTCTTTGTCGCGGCGATACCGGGACTGATTCTGGCGTGGCTCGCGCTTCGGATCCGCGAGCCCCGGCGCGGGGCGACCGATTCGGCACCAGGGCCGGCAATGTCTGCCGCGACCTCACGGAGCGCGCACTGGCACAGCCTGCTGCGGATTCCGACGCTCTGGTGGATCATCCTCTCTGGCGCACTGCATAACTTTAACGGTTATGCCGTCAACGCCTTCCTGCCAGCCTACCTTGGCCGGTACCACGGGCTGGGACTCCGGTCGGCGACGACGATCTCGGCGGTTGTCCTGGGAGCGGTTGGCGTGATCGGCCTGCTGGTGGGCGGAGTAGCCGCCGACCGTGCCAGAAAGCGCAGTCCGCGTGGCCGCCTGCTTCTCGGTTCACTGAGCCTGCTCCTGCTCGCGCCATTGCTCTACATTGCACTCACTCTGCCACCCGGTTCGACCAACTGGTTCATTGTTGTGATGGGGTGTGGCTGGACGTTCTATTTTGTATACTATGTGACGGTCTATCCGACGATTCACGATGTTGTCGAGCCGCGGCTGAGGGGCACGGCGATGGCGGTCTATTTCTTCGCAATGTATGTGCTGGGCGGGGCATTTGGGACGACGGCGCTCGGTTTCCTGAGCGATCATTATGCGCGAAGGGCGATGGCGCTTGCCGGGGCGACGGAGATGGCCGAAAGCTATCGGGCGATTGGTCTTCACGATGCGCTGCTGATCGTGCCAGTGCTCTCACTCGTGCTGGCAGTGATACTCTATGCCGGCTCAAGGACCGTTACCACGGATATTGGCAATCTTGCCAATCCTGCCAATCGGGGCGAGGGGCGGCAGGGGCAGGGAGGCTGATCGGGTTATTCGTGATATGGAATTCAACCGACGCCATTTTCTGAAATCGAGCAGCCGGCTGATCGCGATGATTGCCGGTCAGGGCAAGGCCTTCGGTTTATCATTATCGTCGGGTCAGGATCCGCTGCTCTATGGCTGTCCGATGCACGCCGATGTCGAGTCGCCGCAACCGGGCCTCTGTCGGAAGTGTGGAATGAGGCTGGTTCAGCGCAACGCACTGCCACCAGCCTTCACCTGCCCGATGCATCCTGAGGTGCAGTCCGTCGTCGCCGGAGCCTGC
>JBEIMN010000208.1:0-5908 GCA_040378705.1 Acidobacteriota bacterium | reverse complement strand
GGGGGGCGCCGAGGATGTCGTAGTTGCCCTCGGAGAAGAAGTGGCCGCGCTCGTTCATGTTGATGTAAGCATAGCCACGCCTGACCGCCTCGATCTCACGGCTCATATCGCGCGGCGCGCCGTTGCGCACATCCCAGAAATTGAAATTGTAGGGGGTGCGGACAAGGACGACCGGATACTTCTTCGATTTGTCCTTTGGCCGGTAGATGTCGGCGGCCATCCGCTTGCCATCGCGCATCGGGATCATGACCTTGCGCTCGATGATCGCGATCGACTCGAGTTCCGCTTCGAGTGCGTTGCGCTGCTCGATCAGCTCGCGGCTTGCTCCACCCGGGCGCTGAACTCGGGCTCCCGCTTCGAGTCTGCCGGAGCCGGCGAGGCCATTAAGGCTGACGAAGAACAGAATGACAAAGACTGGTAGTTGGAAAAGTGTTCTGATTCGCATTTGCTGGTCCGGTCTGCCGGGCATATTCCCGGCGGAAAGAAGGGGATATTGATAATGTAATCTCAGTGCAGTTTGGACTGGTCCATGACCAGCGCCTGTTCGAGCAGGCGTGCGACCGCGTTGACGACGCCGATCGTCCGCGCATACTCCATCCGCACTGGCCCGACGACGCCAAGACTGCCGATGATCCGGTCACCGTTACCATAAAAAGATGTGATCACTGTGCAGCCATGCAGGCTTGGAAGGCTGTTTTCAGCCCCGATCCGGATCATGACCGACTGACCGCGCGTTGCGTCGAGGCATTCGTTGAGGATCTTGACGAGGCGGCTCTTCTCCTCAAAGACGCGCAGCAGCTCGCGCATCTGGTCAAGGTTGGTGAAGTCTGTCTGACTGACGATCGTCGATGCCCCGTCGATGAAGACGTCGGGATCGCTCCCGTCGTTGTCGTGGAGTCCGCGATCACAGAGCATCGCCGCGTTCTGGAGAAGCCGGTCGTACGCCGACTGCTCTTCAGTCAGGCGCTTGATCAACTCTGTCTGGATCCCCATCAGGCTCAGGCCGGCGAAGTTGGCGTTGACATAGTTGGCGGTCCTGTTCAGCTCATCCTGCGTCAATGCCTCGTCGATCCGAACCAGCCGGTCCTGGACGATTCCGGATCTCGTGACGGTGATCACCAGTATCCGACCGTCTGAGACCCGAACGAAATCGATATGCTTGATCACGTCGCTTGCGACATTGGGCGAGATGACGATCCCAACGTGATGGGATATTCGCGAGAGCAGATGAGACGCACGCGCCATCAGGTGGTCGGCGCTTGGCCACGGCTGGTCGTTGATCAGCATCTGAATCTCGTTGTGGTCGGAGGCCGGCAGTGCCGTCTGCCCAAGCATGTGGTCGACGAAAAAACGATAGCCCTTGTCGCTCGGAACCCGGCCGGCAGAGGTGTGAGGCGATTCGAGGTAGCCAGACTCCTCGAGGTCGGAGATGATGTTACGCACCGTCGCCGGCGAGAGACCTTCACGGGTCAGGCGCGATATCGTGCGCGACCCGACCGGCTCTCCCGTCGCAATGTGCGTTCTGATCAGCAGTGCCAGCATCTCCTGGCTGCGCTGATCGAGTGTCTCTCTCCTCTCAACCATGATGTTCATCTATGACAAATTATGATAAATCGACAATTAATCAAAATACTCTGACCTGACAATCTCCGGATGAATCCTGAAACTGTGCCGCGTTGTGACCTGTTGATGCCCGGCCAGTCCATTACCAATCTATTCCCAATCGATTAATTGACCGCACCGATATTAGGGGGCAACTTACCACCCATATCAAAAACATGTCAAGATGGCCCGGTCCAGCGGCGCGAGTCCTTCTTCCGTTCCCGTCGCAAGGTGCCGTCACTTGACCAGCTCATTACCGGAGACCTCTGGCCACGCGACAAGATTTGGATCCAGGGTGTGGAATTTCATCTGGTCAGACCGATCTGGCCCCGGCTTTTCTTGCAAGGACGGGGTGATTGTACTAAGATTCTCAATCTTGAACGGAAGAGCCGATAGCAGTCCTGATAATTGAGCGGTGAATACAATTGATTCGCTGCGAAATGCACGGATTCAGGCGTTCCCGAATCGATTACGGATCGGCCTCGAGCCGTAATCGTGATTGGGCCCGATTGGTAAAAATTGGGTGATCAATTAAGCAGACTGAACCAACCGGTCGTTATTTAAGTGCTGATCTGGTTCAAGCCTGGTCAACATTGAGTAGAGAGAGCAGTAATAAAGACAGAAAGAAGGAAAGGTTGAGATGCAAGCTTATCTCCCCATTCTGATAGTATTCATCTTCGTTCTTGGTTTTGCAGTCACCAATATTGTGCTCTCGCACCTGGTTGGCCGTCGTCGCGACACGCGGGCCAAGCTCATGCCCTATGAGTGCGGTATGGATCCGGTCGGTTCGGCTCGCCAGCGATTTTCGGTCAAGTTTTACCTGGTCGCCATGCTCTTCATTCTCTTCGATATTGAAGCGATATTCCTTGTACCCTGGGCAGTCGTTTTCAGAAGCCTGATCGTGCGCCTTTCCCGTCCCTTTGTCTTCTTTGAAATGATGGCCTTCATCGCCGTGCTGTTTGTCGGCTATATCTATGCCTGGAAGAAGGGACTCTTCGAATGGAACCGAGGCTGATTGGCGCGCTTCCGGCAAGTTTTTGATTCTTGATTCCGAGGAAATACGATGGGACTTGAAACAACAATTGGAGAAGTACTACCTGATATTCTGACGACGCGGCTCGATTCACTGGTCAATTGGGCGCGTAAGTCGTCGATTTGGCCGGCGACCTTCGGGTTGGCCTGTTGTGCAATCGAGATGATGGCGATGACAGACGCTCGTAACGACGTCGCGCGTTTCGGGGCCGAGGTATTCCGCGCGAGTCCGCGCCAGGCCGACCTCATGATTGTCGCTGGTCGCGTCTCGATCAAGATGGCGCCGGTTTTGCGGCGGATCTATGATCAGATGCCGGAGCCGAAATGGGTGATCTCGATGGGCGTCTGTGCCTCTGCTGGCGGTGTCTTCAATAACTACGCGATCGTCCAGGGCGTCGACAAGGTGGTTCCGGTCGATGTCTTCGTGCCGGGGTGTCCGCCCCGTCCGGAAGGACTGATCTGGGCGATTATGAAGCTTCAGGAGAAGATCGAGCGTGAGAAGGTCTTCACCGAGGAGAGCGCGGCCTGAGCGTTCGCGTCGTCCGCGGCCGCGAGGGTCACTCGAGTGATCCTTTCGCAATAGGTACCAACAGGTATACGGTGATCAGCGATCTGTTCTGTCGAATGGAGGCTGAGAGCGCCGGTGGCAAAAGTAACCACTGGTCTAATACTGGTAGTGTTCAAATATGGCAGACGAAATCAAAAGCACAACCCAGCGCTATGTCGACGCGACGCTCATTCGGAATCGATTCGCGGAGACGGTCGAGGAGATCGTCGAGGCGATCAGCGAGGTGACGGTCGTTGCGAAGCGGGAAGGACTGGTCGAACTGATGACCTTCCTGCGTGACGAGCCGAGCCTTCGGTTCAATTACCTGAGCGATATTGGTGGTCTCGATCTCGGTGAGTTCGCGACGCCCCGTTTCGCGGTCGTTTACCAGCTCTATTCGGTCGATCTCAATCACCGGCTCCGGGTCAAGGTCTTCATCGATGAAGACGATGCGCACCTGCCGACGATGTGGGGTGTCTGGAAGGCTTCGAACTGGCTTGAGCGCGAGATTTTCGATATGTTCGGTCTGTCGTTCGATGGTCACCCGGATATGAGGCGAATTCTTATGCCGGCCGATTATGAGGGACATCCGCTGCGCAAGGACTTTCCGCTGAAGGGCTACTAGGGTACCTGCAGGTGGAAGCGCGGATGGCCTGCGCCTGGTCAGGGTCTGCAAGCCCTGACATCAAGTCAGTTAGTACATTTAGTGAGTACACAGAGCTTTTATTTAATACACAAAGATCGACACAGGGGAGCGGACGGAAGATATGCAAGCCAAAGAAATAGTAGTGCCGACATCGGCGATCTCGATGCTCCGAAAGACGGATCCGCTGGCCGACACACAGATGACGATATCGATGGGGCCGCAGCATCCATCGACGCACGGTGTGTTGCGGCTCGAGCTGGTGCTGGATGGCGAGACGGTGATCAAGGCGACGCCGGATATCGGGTATCTGCACACTGGGATCGAGAAGACGATGGAGAAGGAGAAGTGGCAGCAGGTGGTGACGATAACCTGTCGCATGGACTATCTCAACTCCTTCGGTAACGATCTGGGCTATGTCCTGGCGGTCGAGAAGCTGATGGGGATCGATGTCCCGCGGCGGGCACAGGATATACGTGTTCTGATGACGGAGTTGAACCGACTGACCTCGCACCTCGTCTGGTTTGGAACGCACGGATTGGATATTGGGGCGATGACGGCCTTCTTCTATGCGTTTACACAGCGCGAGCGAGTGCTCGATCTCTTCGAGTGTGTCTCGGGGGCGCGGCTCCACCAGAGCTATTTCATCATCGGCGGGCTGCGCTGGGATCTGCCGGAGAATTTTCTTCAGCAGACGACCGATTTTCTCGACGGCTTCCCGGTGTTTCTCGACGAGTGCAAGCGGCTGGTGACGGGGAACAAGATCTTCCAGCGGCGGACACGGGGAGTTGGCGTAATCTCAAAGGAGTCTGCGCTCGACTGGGCGCTTTCAGGTCCGACGGTTCGCGGCAGTGGAGTCAATTGGGATATTCGCAAGGCCGAGCCGTATTCGGGATATGAGACGTATGATTTCCGCGTCCCGGTCTACAATGATGGCGACGTCTGGTCCCGCTATCTCGTCCGAATGGAAGAGATGGAGGAGAGCTGGAAGATCTGTCGTCAGGCGGTCGAGCGGCTTCGTGAACCGGGAGCCTTCATGGCTGACCATCCGAAGCTCAAGCTGCCGGAGCGGGATCTGATGAAGAAGCATATCGACGTCATGATCCATCACTTCCTTCTGGCGTCGGAAGGCTTCACCGTACCGGTTGGCGAGGTCTATCAGTCGATCGAGTCGGCACGCGGTGAGATTGGTTACTATGTTGTCAGCGATGGTGCGGAGCGGCCCTATCGGGTACGCGTCCGTGCTCCATCGTACGTCAACCTCTCGGCCCTTCCGGCAATGGTCGAGGGCTCGCTGATCGCCGACGTCGTCGCGGTCATCGGCAGTATCGATATCGTTCTCGGAGATGTGGACAGATAAGGAATCATCTGACTTAAACCTATGTTCAGTGAAGCCAACGAAACAAAGCTCAACGAAATAATCTCGCATTATCCGGTCAAACGCTCGGCGGTGCTTCCTGCGCTCTATATCGCGCAGGAAGAGCACGGGTACGTGACGGACGATGATGTGCGGTATATCGCCGACCGGCTCGGCATGCGTGTCAACGAGGTCGAGGAGGTTGTCACCTTCTACACCATGTATTCGCGCCAGCCGATCGGTAAACACAAGTTGCAGGTCTGTCGAACGCTCTCCTGCATGCTGCTCGGAGCGGAACAGATTACCGAGCATATCAGCGAGAAGCTGGGGGTCGAGGTCGGAAAGACGACGGCCGATGGCAGGTTCACGTTGCAGGAGGTCGAGTGTCTTGGCTTCTGTGACCTTGCGCCGTGCCTGCAGGTCAACTTCGATTACCACGAGAAGGTGACGAAGGAGTCGGTTGACGACATAATCAAAAACTTATCCTGACACTCACCAGCATAGGGAAATACTTATGACACAGGTTCTGACAAGCAGATTTCATCTCAAGGGAGAGGCCAGTGACATTGCCGTCTACGAGAAGACCGCTGGGTACACGGGGCTGGCGAAGGCGCTGAAGGAGTTCACGCCGGCGCAGGTGATCGACGAGGTCAAGAAATCGTCTTTGCGTGGGCGAGGTGGCGCCGGATTCCCGACCGGGATGAAGTGGAAGTTCCTCGACCGTAAG
>JBEIMN010000207.1:0-5922 GCA_040378705.1 Acidobacteriota bacterium | reverse complement strand
CGCCGTGAGAGGGTGACACCGCGCCCGGAGTCACGAACCCCAACCCAGGCAAGCGCCGGATCGAGGTAATCGCAGCGGTTCTTGTAGACCGTGCCGGTCTCGAGCTGATCGCCAAGCCGGAGAGCCGCCTCCGTATCATCGGTCCAGATCGAGGCGGTCAGGCCGTAGTGGCTGTCGTTCATAAGCCGGATCGCCTCTTCGTCGCTCCCGACCGGCATAATGCCAACGACCGGACCAAAGCTCTCCTCCGTCATCACCCCCATCGAGTGATCGACGTCGACGAGCACCTGCGGCGCAAGGTAAGGCGAGCCGGGGCGATTGGCGGCAAACTCCGCCGGATCGATAAGGGCCCGCGCGCCACGCGCGACCGCTTCGGCAATCTGCTGGCGGACCTTCTCTGCCGCCTCTGTCCGGACGAGCGGCCCGAGGGTCGTTGCCGGATCGAGCGGATTGCCAAGCCTGTACTGACGGGTCAGCGCGACATAGGCGTCGACAAAACGGGTGTAGAGATCGCGATGGACATAGATTCGCTCGATCGCGCAGCAGGACTGGCCAGAGTTGAACATCGCGCCATCGACCAGATTCTCGACCGTCGCGTCGAATGGGGCGTCGGCACGGACATAGGCCGGGTCCTTGCCGCCCAGCTCGAGCCCGGAGGCGATAAAGCGCGAACTCGCCGCGCGCTGGACCGCGTGGCCACCGGCGACCGATCCGGTAAAGGCGACGAATCCGACGCGTGCATCCCCAATCACCTCCGCCACCTGGTCGTGATCGATATGGAGATACTGAAAGACGCCATCGGGCAGTCCGGCCTCGCGAAAGGCTTCGGCGTAACGCTCTGCGACCAGTGGGGTCTGCGGCGCCATCTTCAAAACGACGCTGTTGCCGGCGAGGATCGCCGGAACGACGGCGTTGACAGAGGCGAGCCACGGGTAGTTCCAGGGCGCGAGCACCAGCACTACCCCGACCGGCTCCTGACGAATGAAGCGGATGAAATTCTCCTTCGGCTCGACCGCAATGTCGGCCAGCTCCGCCTCTGCGATGTTAGCCATGTACTGAACCCGTTCGTTGAAGCCACGGCGCAGCTCGAATTGGCTGTAGGCGATCGGCCGCCCGATCTGGCGCGTCAGTTCATCGCCAAGCTGATCGGCGTGCTCGACGCACCAGGCCGCCATCCGCCGACAGATCTCGACCCGCGCGGCAACCGGCGCCCGGCGCCATGCTGCCTGTGCCGTCACCGCGCTCGCCAGTGTCCGATCAATCTGCGTCGTGGTGGCAAGCGGGCGCTCAAGATAGAGCGCCCCATCGATCGGTGATATCGTCTGTTGAATACGTGTCGTCATTACTGCTCCTACTCTGGTGTGACATAGGCGGCGGTGATGCCGCCATCGACGACAAAGTCGGTCCCGGTGATGAAGGACGACTCGTCGGAGGCGAGGAAGAGCGCCGCCTGCGCGATCTCTGTCGCCTCGCCAAAACGGCCCATCGGAATGTGGACCAGCCGGCGCTGCTTCTTCTCTTCAGTATTGGGGTAGCTCATCAGCAGCTCTGTCCGGAGCGGGCCGGGGCAGAGTGAGTTGACGCGAATATTCTCGCGGGCATGAATGACCGCCAGCTCACGCGTCATCGCCAGCACCGCCCCCTTGCTGGCAGTGTAGGCGATCTGCGGCGTCGCCGCCCCCATCAGCGCGACAAACGACGCCGTGTTGATGATCGATCCACCGCCCGCCCGCCGCAGTGCCGGAATCCCGTACTTGCAGCCGAGAAAGACCCCGCGGGCGTTGATGTTCATCGTCAGATCCCAGATCGACTCCTCTGTCGTCACCGCGTTGTCGTCCGAATGGTGCATGATGCCGGCGTTGTTGAAGAGAATGTCGAGTTTGCCAAACTTCTTCTCCGCCGCACTGACCATCCGCTCGCAATCATCGGCGCGCGAGACATCGGCGGCGACAAAGATCGCACTGCCGCCCGCCGCCCTGACCAGCTTCACCGTCTGCTTGCCAGACTTCTCCGTGACATCGACAACGACGATCTTCGCTCCCTCACGGGCGAAGAGAAGGGCCGACTCCCGCCCAATGCCGCCACCGGCGCCGGTAATCAGCGCCACTCTTCCTTCAAGTCTGCTCATTGCTCAAATCCTCTCAAAGTAACGTCTCCGCTCCCAGTCAGTGACCGTCTGATTGAAGGCCGCCTGTTCGGTGCGAAAGAAATGGGTATAGTGATCGACGACCTCGTCGCCGAAGGCATGGCGCGCAAACTCGCTCGCCGCAAACTGATCGGTCGCCTCCACCAGCGTGTATGGCACACGCGGAAGATGGCGCGCCGCGTAGATGTCGCCGGTGAAGATCTCCGGCGGCTCGATCTGCCGTGCGATTCCATCGAGCCCGGAGGCGAGCGAGGCCGCCAGGGCGAGATACGGATTGGCGTCAGCTCCCGGAATCCGGCACTCGATCCGCAGGCTCTCCCCCCTGCCCACCACTCGGAAACCGGCCGTCCGGTTGTCATAGCTCCAGGCGAGCCGTGTCGGCGCCCACGAACTGTCGACAAAACGCTTGTAAGAATTGATCGTCGGTGCATAGAGCGGCATGACATCCGGTACGTGCGCGATCCAGCCGCCAAGGAAGTGGCGAAAAATCGGCGAGCACCTGACCGGCCCTAACTGCTCGTCACCGACAAACGCGTTCTGACCATCCTTCCAGAGACTCAGATGGATATGGCAGCTCGACCCGGCACGGTCCGGCGCAAACTTGGCCATGAAGGTGACGCTGATCCCCATCTGGTCGGCAATCTCCTTCAGGCATTGCTTGTAGACGACGTGTCGATCGGCCATCGTCAGCGTCTCAGCATAGCGAATATTCAGCTCATGCTGACCAAGCCCCCACTCCCCCTTCGAGTTTTCGACCGGGACACCCGAATGCTTGAGGTGGCGCCGCGCCGCGGCGTTGAAGCTCTCCGTCCGTGTTCCCTGCAGTATCTGGTAGTCTTCGAGATACCAGCCGGCGGGCGTCAGCTTCTGAAAACCAGACTCGTGCGCCTCGCGATATCCGGTCTCGAAAATATAGTATTCGAGCTCGGTCGCCGACTTCGTCTCGAAGCCCCCCTTCCCCGCCGCCTCGATCTGACGGCGGAGGATCGAGCGCGGGGCGATACTTATCGGTTGGTGCGTCTTGTCGCTCACCACGTCGCAAAGGACGAGCGCCGTCCGTTCGAGCCACGTCGCCTCGCGCAGCGTCGCCAGATCCGGGACGAGGTGGAAGTCGCCATAGCCAAGCTCCCAGTTGGCGAACCTGAAGCCTGGAACCGGCTCCATCTCCATATCGGTCGTCAACAGATAGTCGCAACCGTGCGTTCCGGTATGCCACACCTCATCGACGAACATCTCCGCGTCGTAACGCTTGCCCGCCAGCCGGCCATAATGATCAGTAAAGGCGACAATCACTGTGTCGATCTGATCCGCGACCACTCGCTCGCGCAGCCCTTCGAGGCTCAGCATCCCGCGCACTCCTCCTCCATTCTCCATCATTACCTCCCCTTTCCGGAATCACTCTGCATCCAGTGCGGTCCGGTGAAATGGCGCCGCTCACGGAGCCAGTACCACAGACCAAGAACTGCGAGTACCGCGAGGATCGACTTTCCCGTCCGGTAGTTGTCCGGAATGCTGAGCACGATGGACAGAAAGACCACCCAGCCCATCGCCAGCAGATTGACCAGCCGACTCCACCGTCCAAGATGCCACGGCCCGGGTTCGAGCTGACGCTCTGTCCCCCGTGCACGCCAGTGGAGCCAGACCGGAATGATGTACGACAGATAGAGCCCGATCGTGCTGATCGAGGTGATCACCGCATACGCGCCGCTGTAGACCGCAGCGAGAAAACCGAGCACGACGCAGAGCCAGATTGCCGGTGCCGGCGTCCGATGCTCCGCGTTGACCCGGCGCCAGAAACCGGAACCCGGCAGACCTCCATCCCGCGCAAAGGCATAGATTATTCGCGATGACCAGGTGACCGCCGAGAGACCACAAAACCACATCGCCATCGCTGCCAGTCCCGAGAAGAGCCCGCCGGCACGCTCACCCAGCGCCGCCGTCAG
This sequence comes from Acidobacteriota bacterium, assembly GCA_040378705.1. Classification (GTDB taxonomy): domain Bacteria; phylum Acidobacteriota; class Blastocatellia; order RBC074; family RBC074; genus CAIOZW01. Next base: position 1,833 of record JBEIMN010000207.1, on the reverse strand, counting down.
AACCGCGATCACCGCCGGAACCTCATTGCCACCCGCGTCCCGCGCGCTCAAGACCGCCGGCAGATCACCAATCGAGATCGTCAGCGCAAAGAGCAGCAGATATCCGACCACTGCCGAAACGATCACTGCCAGCACCATCCCCCACGGCGCACGCCGCCGCGGGTCGATCGTCTCCTCCGAGACGCTCGCCGAGGCATCGTACCCGGTGAAGGTCCACATCGCCTGGAGCAGCCCAAGGATGAAGGCCCATCCGTACGACCAGCCCTCGGTGTTGCTCGTCACCCGCTCAAAGAAGAAACCGACCGGCTGCCGCGGCGCAAAAATCAGGAGCGCCCCGACGATCACCACCACCCCGACAATGTGTACCGTCACACTGAAATCGTTCAGCCACGAGACGAGACGAATTCCGAAATGGTTGATCAATGCGTGCGAAAGCAGTATTGCGCCATAGACCAGCAGCAGGTTCCCCGTCGTCGAAGCAATCCCCAGCAACGGCGTCAGGAAGAGCGCACAGCCATAATCGATCCCGGCGATCGCCGCAATCTGGCCGACAATATTTAGCCACGCCGTCAGCCAGCCCCAGCCCTTTCCGCCAAGCTGCGCCGACCAGTGGTACATTGCCCCGGATGTCGGCAGCGATGAGGCCAGCTCAGCCATACTCATCACCACCATCATCGTAAAAAATGCGACCAGCGGCCAGCCCCACGCCATCTGCGCCGGCCCGCCCATCTTCAATCCATAACCGTAGAGCGTCACGGCGCCGGTCAGAATCGAGATGATCGAGAACGAGATCGCAAAGTTGGAGAAACCTCCCATCGTGCGAAACAGTTCCTGCGCATAGCCAAGACGGCTAAGCTCCTGATCATCCTGCACCTCGGCAGGTTTTGGCGATGACGTCATTGGCGTGCTCCTCTTAATTTATTCGATCTTATGGGTTTAGCGGTGATACTCTGAAATGTCAAGGTTCAGCGCCGATGATCGGGAGACGCCCGGACAAAAAAAGAGCGGCACCGCCCTGATCGGATTTGAACCGATCAGGGTGTGCCGCGCGCAAGTCTTACACATTCCTGGAAGCGCCTGCTTCCACTTTTATAGACGCTCTCAAGTGGTGAAATTTGCGTGGATCGCGATTTTTTATTTGGCTAGCCCCACCGCCAATAGATGGCAAGTGAGAGCAGCGCCCCGATCTGGAGACAGACCAGACCACTCGTACGCCACCGCTTCAGAAATCGGCTCAGCCACCATCCATAACGAGACGCTGCCCCCTGACCGCCGCCTGATTGGCCAGCAGCACGGCGCGGGCCGACTGGCGCGCCTTCTCCGGACCGCAGCGGACCGGACGCCCGGTTCGGACCGAGGCACAGAACTCTGCGATCTCGTTGCGGTAAGAGATATTTCGGTCGATCCCCCCCGCCTCACCCGGGGTCGCCGCGTTGACCGCCCGCCACGAGGAGTCTGCCCCACGCGTCGCCGAGGCATCGGCAACCGGTGCGGCCGTTCGCGGCGTCGCCTCAACCTTCGTCGTCGCCGCCTCCCCCTCGTAAAAAAGGTAGACCTCGATCTCATTCTGCAGGATCAGCGTCCCCTTCGTCCCGAAGAACATCTCGTAGTGGTCCTCGAAACCATTCGACTCGATCGAGGAGAAGGTCGCCGTCCGCCCACCCGGATACTCAAGCGTCGCGAAGACGTGATCGAAGACCTCTCGCCCATCGTTGTGGCGCGCGATGCTTCCCGTGGAGTAGGCGGCCACCGGCGCAGACTCGAAGAACCAGTTGGTCGCCGTGATCAGATGGCTGCCCAGCTCTGCTGTCAGTCCCTCGGAATACTGGCGGT
>JBEIMN010000206.1:0-5938 GCA_040378705.1 Acidobacteriota bacterium | reverse complement strand
GTGTATGTTGCGGAATGCTTAAAGATGAATGCTTAAGTATTCCGCAGCAAGTGTTTAAGTGAGGACGCGGTCTGCTTAACAGATAATGTTTAACGCTTACCGCATAACGCTTAACCGCTAAGCATTGTGCGGTAAGCATTCTGGTAGTAATGAGTTATGTCAATGAAGAAAGAGTTTGTCCATCTGCACCTTCACACCGATTACAGCCTGCTCGATGGGGCGATCAAGATTGGACCATTGGCAAAGCGTGCGGCGGAGCTGGAGATGCCGGCGGTGGCAATAACCGATCACGGTAATCTTTACGGGGCGCTGGCCTTTTATCACAAGATGCGTTCCGAGAAGGTAAAGCCGATAATTGGTATCGAGGCCTACTACACTCGTGGAAGCAGGCATGAGAAGGGGCTTTCGAATCTCGAACCGGGGGAGAAGGCGACCAATCACATCGTCCTGCTGGCGAAGGATCTGACTGGCTATCATAATCTGGTCAAGCTCTCATCATTTGCCCACACTGAAGGGTTCTGGCGTAAGCCACGCATCGACAGGGAGTTGTTGGCGCAGTACAGCGAGGGGATAATTGGGCTTTCAGCCTGCATCAGCGGGGTTGCGCCGTCACTGCTGCTGAGGGATAAGTTTGATGAAGCGGCGAGGGCCTCGCTCGAATTCGAGGAGATTCTTGGAAAAGGAAACTACTATCTCGAGATTCAGGAGCATGGGCTCGATGCGCAGAAGCGGATACGAAAGCCGATGGTTGAGTTGTCGAAGAAGACCGGAATCCCGCTGGTCGCGACCAATGACTCGCACTATCTGATGTCGACAGACGTCAAGGCGCATGATCTGCTGCTCTGCATTGGAACAGGTAAGACGATCAACGACCCGAATCGGCTGACTTATGGCTCACCCGACTACTATTTCCGTTCGGCGGAGGAGATGTGGCAAACATTCGGTGAGGAGCCGGACCTGATCCACCGGACGCTCGAGATTTCTGAAAAGTGTAATCTCGAATTTCCGAAGACGATCGACCAGGTGCCACTCTATCCCGTACCAGAGGGGCATACAATTGCGAGCTATTTCGAGAAGGTGGCCTGGGACGGTTATCAGGAGCGTTTGCAGGAGGGTTGGCAGGAGCTGGTCTCGAGTGGGTCGTTGCGCCATCCGCTCTCACGATATCAGGAGCGGCTAACGCACGAGATCGAGACGATCAAGCGAATGGGCTATACGGGATATTTCCTTATTGTCTGGGACTTCATTCGGTACGCGAAGAAGAGGGGGATTCCGGTTGGGCCGGGGCGCGGATCGGCGGCGGGAAGTCTGGTCGCCTACTGTCTGAAGATTACGGATGTCGATCCGATCCAGTATGACCTTCTCTTCGAGCGATTTCTCAATCCGGAGCGGGTCTCGATGCCCGACATCGACGTCGATTTCTGTGTTCGTGGGCGGGCTGACGTCATCAACTATGTCAGCGATCTTTATGGCCGGCAGAACGTGGCGCAGATCATCACCTTTGGGACAATGGCTTCGCGTGCGGTGATCAAGGATGTTGGCCGAGCGCTCGAGATGCCCTATTCCGAGGTTGAGAAGGTGGCGAAGATGATTCCGCCGCCGGTGCGAGGCCGCAATGTCTCGATCGAGGATGCGATCAAGCAGAATCCGGATCTCAAGAATGCGATTGACAACAATCCACAGGTGGCTGAACTGATCGAGACGGCGCGACGGCTCGAAGGCTGTGCGCGTCATACATCTGTTCACGCGGCCGGAGTTGTCATCTCTCCAAAGCCAATCTACGAGCTGGTGCCAGTCTGCAAGAGTCAGAATGACGAATTGACGACACAGTTTGTCATGGCGGATCTCGAGAAGACGGGCATGCTGAAGATGGACTTTCTGGCGTTGACGACGTTGACGATCATCGAGGACAGTCTGCGTTCGCTCGAGAAGGAGACTGGCGGTCGCCCTGATCTGGCAACCATTCCGCTCGATGATCAGCCGGCGCTGAAGCTCTTCTCCGACGGACTGCTCAATGCCGTCTTTCAGTTTGAAAGTTCCGGGATGGTCGAGATTTGTCGCAAGCTGAAGCCGGAGAGTCTCGAGGATCTTTCGGCGCTCAACGCGCTCTATCGACCCGGTCCACTTGATGGGGGCATGGTCGACGACTATATCAACCGCCGGCACGGTCGCGACAAGGTCTCTTACATTGTCCCGCAGATGAAGGAGGTTCTCGAGAATACGTATGGCATCCTGGTCTATCAGGAGCAGATCATGCAGCTTGCGCAGCGGCTGGCGGGATATTCCCTCGGCGAGGCCGATCTGATGCGACGAGCGATGGGAAAGAAGAAGAAGGAGGAGATGGCCCTTCACGAGCAGAAGTTTATCAGCGGAGCGGTCGAGCGTGGGATAAAGCAGCAGAAGGCAGAAGAGATCTTTTCGCTCATGGCGCGCTTTGCCGATTACGGGTTCAACCGATCCCACTCTTTTGCCTATGCCTATCTGGCGTATCAGACTGCCTGGCTGAAGGCTCATTATCCAACCCACTTCTATGCCGCAGTCCTCTCGAATGAAATAACGAACACCGACAAGGTGGCCAGATATGTCACCGAGATGAAGACTTTCGGAATCGAGCTTCTCCCGCCGGATGTCAATATCAGCGAAGAGGGATTTACGCCGACGGGTAAGTCGATCCGTTTCGGACTCGTCGCGATCAAGGGGCTTGGTTCTGCGGCGGTTCAGATGATTTTGAAGGCCCGCGGCGAGGGGGGCGATTTTCACTCGGTCTTCGATTTTTGTGAGCGAGTTGATCAGAAAGCGGTCAACAAGCGTGTTCTGGAGTCGCTGACAAAGGGCGGCGCGTTCGATTCGATTCATAATGGCCGGGAGAGTCGCGCCCCGCTGCTTGCCGTGCTCGACCGTGCGATCGAGCAGGGGAGCAAGGCGCAGCGGGATCGTAATTCTGGTCAGGGGGGGCTCTTCGCCGCCTTTGCCGCTGTCGGCGCGCCGACAATTGACCAGACATCGAGTAGCTCTGACCTTCCTGTTGTGCCGGCCTGGTCGCTCCGGCAGTTGCTGGGGTATGAGAAGGAGGCGCTGGGATTCTATGTCAGCGGTCACCCGCTCGAGGATTATGTCGAGTCTATTCGGGCGCTGACGCGTCACGACAGTGGCAGTATTGGTGAGGCCGCCCACGGGGACCAGGTCGGGCTGGGTGGACTGGTGATCGATCTGACGGTCAAGACGACAAAAAAGGGGGACCGGTTTGCCCTCTTTCGCCTCGAGGATCAGTTCGGATCGGTCAAGATCGTCTGCTGGCCCGAAGCTTATGGACGATACAAGGACGCGATACGTGATGATCAGGTGATCCTGGTGAATGGCCGGCTCGAGTTGAGTGATGAGGGCGCGGCAACGCTCATTGCGCAGGAGATTCAGTTACTGGAGAGTGCGCGGGCAAAGGCGACCCGGCTGGTCGTTGTCAGGGCGGAGATTGGAGCGGTCAATGAGGCCAACCTGCAGTCTCTGGCCGAGCTGATCAATCTGAATCCGGGGACGACGCCGATCGTTCTCGATCTGCAAAGTCGCGATGGGCTGGAGATTCGCCTCCGACCGAATCAGTTTTTGCGGGTCAAGGTCTCGAATGAGCTGGCAAAGGGGCTCGCCGAGATCGATGCTCGATGGAAGGTAGAGCTTGCGCTCGAATAGTAGCGTGAATGGCTTCCGGGTGATAATTTAGGCGGCGATGTTATCTGACAATGGGGGAAGCGGCTTGATATGTTATATTGAACTTTTGCGGCCGGAGGTGTCCCCGGAGGGACCAGAAGAGCCAGAAGCTTTAGCTCTTCTGGAGTTGGGCTTCCGAAACGTTGAGTGGGTTGAATTTCGTAAGAGAAGAAGAGGATGGCGATAGATGAGTCAGACTGAGTCGAATTCCCCTGAACTGGCGCCAATTGATCGTGTTCACCTCGCGAGGCACGAGCGGCGACCTTATGCCCTTGACTATATTGAACGGATATTCGAGAACTTCCAGGAGATCCATGGCGACCGAAAGTTCATGGACGATCCGGCGATGATCACCGGATTCGCGACCTTTGAGGGGCGCCAGGTTATGATCATCGCCCAGCAGAAGGGGCGTGATGTTCGTGAACGGCAGTCGCGTAATTTTGGAATGCCGAAGCCGGAGGGGTATCGTAAAGCACTCCGGGCGATGCAGTTGGCGGAGAAGTTTGGCCGACCGGTCATCACGCTGATCGACACTCCCGGTGCATATCCCGGGATCGACGCCGAGGAGCGTGGGCAGGCGGAGGCGATCGCCGTCAATCTTCGCGAGATGGCGCGATTGCGGGTCCCGATCATTGTCACCGTGACCGGTGAGGGTGGCTCTGGCGGGGCACTGGCGATTGGGCTTGGTGATACGATCAACATTCTCGAGAATGGTGTCTACTCTGTAATCTCACCGGAGGGGTGTGCGGCGATTTTATGGAAGGACTCTGCGCTGGCGGCGCAGGCGGCAAGCAGTCTCAAGTTGACTGCGGTCGATCTGCTGGCGCAGGGAATTGTCGATCAGATCATTCCGGAGCCTGACGGTGGCGCACATTCCGATTGGGATGCGGCGGCGAAGGCCCTTGCCGCATCGATCAAGGTCTCCCTCGATCAGATCTCGCTCCTTGGGATCGAGGAGATGCTCGAGCGCCGCTACCGTAAATTTCGGGTCATGGGACAGGTGCTGGGAGTCTGAGTTCTTGGCAGCGATCAGAAAAAGAGCCAATGTCGGCACGCCGACATTGGCTCTTTTTCTGATCGCTTACTTGTTCCACCAGGCGGAGCGCTAGCGCAAGTGGTTAAAAAGGGATGTCATCCTCTGACCCGCCCGACTTCCCAAAGGATCCTCCGGACGAGGGCTCATTGTAAGATCCGTAACCGGTACCACCTCCGGCTGAACCTCCTCCGCCAGTCGGTGCGCCACCCATCGGGCCCTCACCCTTTGAGCCAAGCAGTTGAACATCTGTCGCTGAGACTTCGAGTGACATTCTCTTATTTCCTTCGCGGTCGGTGTACTCCTCCGTCCGGAGCCTTCCCTCGACATAGACCTGACGCCCCTTGAGCAGATACTGCCCAATATTCTCTGCCTGTTTTCCCCAGAGCGAAACTCTGAACCAGGTGGTGATATCCTGCTGCTCACCACTCTTGTCCTTTCGACGCTCGGTCGTCGCAGCGCGGAGTTGCTGACCGCCGTTCCCTGCGGGGTATATCGGGTCTCCTGGTCGCGTCCAAGATGGCCGACGATAATAATCTTGTTAAACGATGCCATTCGGGTCTCCTCCGTTACTGTATGGTTGACTCAACTTTGCTAATTAGTTATTTTCTCCCAGAGCCGTTTACTGGAATTATCAGTATCACTGCAACGTCTTCTATTATATATAACGGGGGAATTGTATACTGATTCACCGAATTTTGGTAATAATTTTCCGGCCCGTCTCCAGGAGGCAGTCTGCAACGACAGGTTCCCGGAAAATTTTAGCCGGTACGATACCCGGAGGTCATTGTAGAGGGTAAAGTTAAGAGAGAAGGCTTGAATGGTGGGAAAGTTCAGGTTCTGCCTTAATAGCTGTTTTTTATAAATTACTTTTGGAATTCTATCGCAACTTGTTCTTATAATTGAATTAGTCCTGCAACCTTCTCGTATGCTGAAGTTTATCAATATCAACAATCTGGCGCTGATCGAGTCCCTCCAGATCGAGTTCAAGCCGGGGCTGAACCTGCTGAGCGGTGAGACCGGTTCCGGAAAGTCGATCATCATCGACGCCCTTGGACTGCTCCAGGGGGCGCGTGCCTCGCAGGAGATGATCCGAACCGGAGCCGACCGGGTTTCGGTCGAGGGTCTCTTTGATCTCGAGGGAAACGAACCCTTACTCCGAATTCTGACCGAGGCTGGAATCGACAATCTCGATGAGGGGCT
>JBEIMN010000205.1:0-6003 GCA_040378705.1 Acidobacteriota bacterium | reverse complement strand
GAAGACGCTCAGCAAAGATGCTCAAAACACAGGAAATGGCACGGAGCCAGGGAACGAAAATCGACCACTCGTGATTGCGGGCAAATAATCAGTAACCACTTGGAGCCGGGCTGGTCGGGGCTTTTCCACGTGACTCCTGAACGATGCGGACACCGGCTGAGGCACCGATACGTGTGGCGCCGGCAGCGATCATTTCACGAGCTCCGGCGAGATCTTTGACACCGCCGGCCGCCTTGACGCCAAGCTCTTCACCGACCGTCCGGCGCATCAGATCGATATCGGCGACGGTCGCGCCGCCGCGGCTGAAGCCGGTCGAGGTCTTGACGAAGTCGGCCCCGGCTTCGCGTGCAATACGACTGGCCCGAACCTTCTCATCGTCGCTGAGCAACGCGGTTTCGAGGATCACCTTGACGATGGCGCAGGCCTCGTGTGCCGCCTCAACGACCGCGGCGATATCACGGCGCACGGTTTCGTCATCGCCGGATTTTAGTGCTCCAACATTGATGACCATGTCGATCTCGGTCGCCCCGTCAAAGATCGCGCGTCGTGTCTCATATGCCTTTACATCGGGCAGCGTCGCTCCTAGCGGAAAGCCGACGACGGTGCAGACCCTGACTGGCGAGCCGAGCAACCGAACCGCGCACTCCCGAACCCAGGTTGGATTGACGCAGACAGAAGCAAACTGATAGGCGCGAGCCTCGTCACAAAGCTTCTCGATCTCGCTCCGCGTTGCATCAGGCTTGAGCAGTGTATGGTCGATGTATTTTGCGACATCGACCGTCACCGATGCCGCCGCTCCCCACGGAAGACCGAGGCGCGCCGCCCCGGCGTTGAGCGCACAGGCCAGATGGTGCGGACTGCAAAATGTCTGCTCTGCCTGCCCTTCTCCATCCCTGACCGCAGTGATTGCCACACCTGGCAATGTGGCGACCGGCAATTGATCAAGGATCGTCCGCGTAATCTTATCTACGAGCCTCTCAAGTTCAGCGTTCATTTCGATCCTTTCAGCAACAACCCTTTCGTGGCCGTTCGTCATCGATCGGCTGGCCGGACAGATAGCCTCGCAGCACCAACCCGGCAATCCGGAAGAGACGGCGCAATACTATCACCAATCCAGACCGTTTCTGGTCTCTGTCATCGTCTTGTTCCATGCTGATCGCCCGGTATGAAAATCATTGCGGACTCCCGTCCACCGCGCCAGATAACCGCAGATGAGGCAAGCTCCGCGTGGTTCGTCAATTCGACCTGACATTGGGCCATTTAATTGAGCAGACGCCTCGCCAGTTCATTCAGGCCAGTTCATTCAGGCCAGTTGCTTGAGGCGACACGCACCACAAATGCCAAAAATTCTCAGGCTGTGATGCGTCGGATGAAAATCGAACTGCGCGGCAATCTCATCCTGCTTGCTCTCGATCACCTCGCTGTAAAATTCGATCAATTCACCGCAGGCAGTACAGATCAGGTGATCGTGATGCTGATGATTGAAATGATGCTCATAGCGGCGGCGCCCGTCGCCAAGCCGCTCCTCCCGCGCCAGTCCGCACTCACCGAAAAGTTTCAACGTCCGATATACTGTCGTGAAACCGACGGTCGGGTCCTGAGTTTTGACGAGATGGTAAAGATCCTCGGCGCTCAGATGGCCTTCCGTCTTCAGAAAGACGAGCAGAATCAGCTCACGCTGGCCAGTCTTCCTGAGCCCTGCCTGCCGCAGATGCTCAAAAAATATATTTTTCTCCTGCTGAAACTCTTTCATCGCTCACAATGCTGCCCCTGATCATCTTTCACCCGCATCCGCTCTGGCCGGCACAATAGGCCGAGCAGGGGATATTAGGGTGACGGCCTGGTTTCACGAATGCGAGCGAATTCTAGCACCGTTACTGCTGAATGAAAATCTTTCAGCGGCCGACAACCGGCAGTCCGCTCGGCACGCTCTTCGGAACGACCGGATCCGGTTCGAGGCTGTCGAGCGATTTGAGGAAGCTGACGAGATCCTTCTTCTGCTGCTCGGTGAGATCCAGTTTGGCAACTTTTGAATCCTGACTGATGACCTCGATTCCACGCCCACGCCCTCCCCCGTCGTTATAGAATTCAACGACATCCTCGAGTGTCCTGAAAAGGCCATTGTGCATGTAGGGTGCGGTGCGCGAAACATTTCGAAGCCCCGGTGTCTTGAACTGTCCAAAGGCATCACGGCGACGAATCACGGGACCAAAGCCAGGGTCGGTATCGAGAGGAGCACCCTTTTCGAGTGAAGCTGGAACACCGGTCGAGGCAAGGACACCATCGTGAAAATGTGGTGGAATGTGGCAGACGACACACTGCCCCTGACCAAGGAAGACGACCAGCCCGCGGAGGGCGCCGGTCTCCAGTCGCTCATCTTCGCCACGAACAAATCTGTCATAGGCGGTATCGGAGATATTGAGTTTCCGCTCAAAGGCGGCCAGCGCACGTGTCACATTTGGCAGTGTGACATCGGCTCCATTGGACTCCGACTCGGCACCAAAAGCCGCAGTGAAGAGTTCGCGGTATCGTGGGATCGCGCGGAGCCGCCGAAGCATCTCGCTGACACTCTGCTGATTCATCTCATCTTCGGCGAAGATTGGGTTGAGCGATTGCTCTTCGAGTGAACCAGCGCGCCCATCCCAGAACTGGAGTGTGTTGAAGGCGACATTGAAGAGGCTTGGAGTATTTCGCAAAAGTACTTTTCCGGTGCCGGCACGGTGTGTCCCATATCCGCTGCCACCGGCACCAACCGCACGCGAAAGCCCATCAGCCATTCCAAAATCAGGATGGTGGCACGATGCACAGGAGGTGTTTCGATTCCCGGAGAGAACCGGATCGAAGAATAGCTGGTAGCCAAGTTCGACCCGCGCCGCATCGCCGCGGTTGTTGATCGGTTCAATCGGCGCGGTGAATGGCTGTATCTTCTCGGATTGGAGCATGCCGCGCACCACCCGCAACCAGGCGGGGCGATCTTCGATACCGAGACCGCGCGCCGTAACCGCGAGCTCGGCTGTCGTCGACGCGCCAGACTCTCCCTCCGCGGGCTCTCCACCATCGCGGTATCCGATGGAGATAATGGTGAAGATAATGGATGCTGCGACAAGCCCTGTAACCACCAGGCCGATTACCGCAAATCGCCGCCTTGGCGCCCTGACACGAATATCGACAGTCCGTGCATCAGACATTTGAACTCCATTTTACGGGGGCGGAAATTGAGGGTGTAGCAACGTGCGGGGGGCTACTTGGCATAATATCCAAAGCGCGTCGTCACGTGATTGCGGGGCTGCCTGACTTTGACCCGGATCGCGCGGTAACGCCCATCCCGAACCGGATCAATAGGAGTATAGAAAATCAGATACTGGCTGCGCAACTCATCCGCCACCTGCTGGTAGACAGTGTCGAGCTGATCAAAGCGATCGGGAAGGAAGAGCCGCCCCCCGGTCTCTTCGGCGAGGCGCGTCAAAGTGCGCTCACTCGACTCAAGTTCGGAGAGTGTCAGCCGGATGCCATCAACCCGGATCCGATCGAGCGGCCCACTGGATGATTGCTGGTATTGTGCCAGCTCCTCGCGCTCGGCATTGCTCTGGATTCTGGTCTTCGAGACGACATAGACCTGGACCTCCTCCTCGACGATCGTCCGAAAAGCCTTCTCAAAGCGCATGGCACCTCGTCCGCTATCGATGCCATCGGTCAGAACAATGATCGCCTTGCGCCCTTTTATCTTGCTCAACTGTTCACTGGCCGCAAGGTAGAGCGCGTCGTTGAACCGCGTGAACATGCCGGTCGTGATCCGATTTAGTGCCCGTTTGAGCGTCGCCCGATTCGACGTCCAATCCTGAACCAACTCGACCCGGTCGTCGAAACGGATCAGGCAGATCTTGTCCGTCGCATCAAGCTGGGTCATGAAACGCCAGGCTGACGCCTTGAAATCTTCAAGTTCGGCAACAACACTGCTGCTGGTATCGATCAGCATAACGACGTGAACCGGCATTCGCCTGAGCGCAAACGAGCTGATCGGCTGCTCGACCCCATCTTCAAATACCTTGAACTGATCAGCGGTCAGATCCGTTACAAGCTGCCCTTCGGAGTCTCGTACCGTAACCGGCAACAACACCTCCGTCGTGTCGATGGCAATCGACTCTTCGGCCGGGATACGCGGAGACGCAATCGGTGCCCGCGGAGCCGGCGCCTGACCAACAACCGTCATCACCCCGCACAAAACGAAGAGAATCCCCCCGAGTCCTGATCGTGTGGTCAAATTTACGATTCGGGCCATGGTCATTTCGATTCGTCCATCGCGGTTGTCATGGCTCTGATTATCCGGTCACTGACCCGATTCTGTCGGAGCTGGGTGAGTGCCGCGGCCGAGAGGTCGAAGTCGACCTGGGCCAACTCGATCTTGCGGACAATCGTCCCTTCCGAAAAGCCCGCCTGGACCATCTCCAGTATTCCATCGTTGTCCAGTTTTGGAGCGCGCTCGAGCTTCAGCTGCCCTGCCCCACCACCTGTTCCATTGCTCCCCGCATCACCGGATGGACGCAATATCCTGACACTCGCCGATCCACTCACCTCCGAACTCTGGCTCCGCTCGCCATTACCGCCGATCCCACGAGTCTGCGACCGACTGCCACTCCCTGACTGCGAACCAAAAATGCGCGCTTCTTCCTCGCGCTGCCGCGCATCTCTCTCCGTCGGAACCTCCTTGTAGATCGAAGACCCCTTGAAAAACTCCTCGTCCGCCTTCGAAAAGAAGTCGTCATTGCGAAGCGTCGACATCCGTCTTCCCGCCTCTCCGGTCATCTCTCTGGCGTTCATCCGCTCGATCATCTCACTAATGATCCGTTCATTGACGCCTCTCTTCTTCAACTCGACCAGCTTCGGGGTCGAAATGTCGAAGGCGATCTCCGATGTCCGAATCAGGGTGACGATCGTCCGCTCCTTGAACCCGGCACGCGAAAGATTGATTACCGATTCGTTCGTCAGGACTTCTCGTGCCCGTCTACCAGTCGAATTCGCAGGCACATTTTGCCCCAGCACATCGACCGCCGGCATCGACGCCAGCACCAGAACCAGCACCAGAAATAGAAGCAGTCTGATCAGATCCTTCATAATATGCACTCCGGGAAAAGGCTTTTTCGTCGGACTCTCTCCGTGACCAAAGTGTTCGCTACTCCCCCCTCAGTCGTCGGTAAGCAGTGTTGATTCGCCAGACATAACGGCGCGTCTCCTCGTATGGCGGTATACGACGGCCAAACCGCATGACGGCTGACTCCCCTGCATTGTAGGCGGCCAGCGCAAGATTGACATCGCCTCCGAAGGTCTCCAGCAGTCGTCGCAGATAGCGTGTCCCCGCCTCGACATTCTCGATTGGATTGTGAATATTCCGGATGCCAAGCTGCCGCGCTGTCGCCGGCATAAGCTGCATCAGCCCGCGAGCGCCAACCCGCGAGACTGCACGATAATTGAAGCCCGACTCTTCACGCATCACAAGGTAGATCAGGAGCGGATCGAGCCGGTACCGCGTCGCCGACTGAACGATCAACTGGTCAAGTCCGCGGTGGCCGGTCGTGAACTGCGGCGATGGCAGATCGTCCGCCCCTTCAACTGGCAGACTGACGGCAGTGTCGGTCGGCCGAAACGAGACGACATCCGACCGTTCCAGGTATCCCTGCATGCTCCCCATTCGATAGACGATTCGACCAGGCTCCTCCCAGATCTCATCGACCTCGAATCGTGCCCCGTCGCGAAGAACGATCGTCATCAACTGCCCGTCGCGCCGCACCTCTCCATCTTTCAATCCCCCTGCGGCCAATCCCCCTGCGGCCAATACCCTTGCGGCCGATACCTTTCCAGCGGGCCCATCTCCAACAGCATTCCGGCCTGACGGCGACATCTCCGGCTGCCCGTTCCCCCTCACGAACCGGAGAACCTCCGACCGTGAATACGAGCGAACTACACGCCCTTCCCGGCACCAGACCACGTCACCGGTCTCCCGAACAT
>JBEIMN010000204.1:0-6083 GCA_040378705.1 Acidobacteriota bacterium | reverse complement strand
TCTCGAGGTGTGCCTTCTCCATCCGGTTGAGAATGGTGGTGACCGCTGACGGCTGGGCCGCAACCACCGTCGATCCGAGGTGGGAAACCAGCAGCAGCAGGCACGACCTGATCAGTGTGATCAAAAACTTGTTCATTACTTACTCTCCGGCTCTGCCGACGCTACTTGTCAATCGCCAGGCGCTGAGGCGGTCTGATTGTCCAGATCATTTGAGATCAACCCAGACTAAATGAGACCCGATACCAGACTCTCTTCTCGGTGTCGAGATATTGATCGTAGCGGAGAATCCTTACCGGTCGATTGTATTGTTCCCGCAGATAGAAACCAAGCGCTTCAACCGGGAACTCGACCAGCATCGGTCGCTGATTACGCTCGAGAAATTGCTTCAATCTCTCCGCCTCGACCTCGACCTGCGTGATCTCCCCGATCTCCGCCGGGATCGACGCGGTGCCGCCAGCCAGTCCGCCACGGTCACGTTCACTGAAAAAACGCCCGGGAACCAGGAAGATGACGGCGATGATCAACAGGCAGAGAAGATCGTATTGCCAGGATCCGCGCTCGTACGACCAGTTGAGTGTTTTCTTGATTCCGTTGATCATTTGCTTCACTGAGTTTCCGACCAGCTATTTGCTGTCACGGACGATCGTTCCGTCGCGCATCTCGATGATTCTGGTTCCGACCGCCGCCGCCTCTGGATTATGGGTGATCATGACAATTGTCTGGTTCATCTCCCGGTTGAGTTCCCGCAACATGTTGAGCACCAGGTCCGAGTTTTCAGAATCGAGATTACCAGTCGGTTCATCGGCGAGGATGATCGCCGGACGATTGATGACTGCCCGGGCGATCGCGACCCGCTGTTGCTCACCACCGGACATCTCGAGTGGACGATGGGCCATTTTATTTTCCAGCCGCAGTAACTTCAAGATGTCGTGGCGGGTTTTATTGTCAATCGTCGAGCGCCTGGTGCCACCGCTGTGGATATGTTCGGCCAGCCTAAGATTGCCCTCAGCGGTCAGAGTCGGAAAGAGGTTGAAGCGCTGGAAGACAAATCCGATCTTACGGCGGCGGACATCGGTCCGTGCCGCGTCGCTCATCCGCGTCAGATCCTCGCCGTCGATGACGACCCGGCCCGAAGTCGGACTGAGCAACCCGCCCAGAATGTGGAGCATGGTCGATTTTCCGCAGCCCGATGGCCCCATGATCGAGACGAACTCGCCTGGATTAACCGCCAGGTTGACCCCACGCAACGCGTGCACGTCGACCTTGCCGATCTTGTATATCATGCTCAGATTTTCAGTCAGTAATATTTCGCTCATAAAATACCGTCGATATTATCGAATCCGCCAGACATCCTGTGCGTCGGGCCCGTCGGGCCCCACGGGCCCTAAGCGCTGGTTGCAGATCGCCCGAGGTCAGTCATATGAGATGGCCTTGACCGCATCCTGATTGGCAGCGCGAACCGCTGGATAGAGAGCGCCAACCGCGCCGGCCACGAGGCCGATTACGATCGCTGTCAGGACCCACGTCCAATGAAATTCGAGCTGGAGGCTGGTGAAGTGCTCGATCAACCAGCCGGCGGTGAATGCGACTATGATGCCGATGCCGATGCCGATCAGGCTGATCGCGAAGGCTTCTTTTTCGATCACGCCAATAATATAGCCTTTCGAGGCTCCAAGCGACTTGAGAATGCCAATCTCACGTGTCCGCTCGGTGATCGTCGTGTACATCGCGAGCAGGATGACCAGCAGACTGACGATTGTCGAGAGAACGAGTACCGCCTTGACGAACCCGTCGATTCCGGGAATAGCGCGTCCGAAACCGGTCGATATATCCCTTGTCAGAAGTACGATATTCCCCGGCAATTCGGTGTTGATCCGCTGCTGAACCTCTTCCTGGCGGGAGGGGGCAGCAACCTTGATCATGATGAATGTGCATTTGTTTTCGGCAACCAGATAATTCTGGAGTCCGATCAGATCCATCTTGATGCGTGCGCCTGACTCCGGGCCGTAGATTCCAACTACTGTGAGGGCCTTTCCGAAGACCTGGATCGAGCTGCCGGGTTTGAGCTTGCTTTGGCGAGCCTTGATCTCGTCGATGATCACCTCTCGCTCGTTTTCAAAGACGCGGCCCGCGACTATTTTCAGCCCGCTGATGGCCGAATAGCTCGGGAAATCGATCCCATCCACCTGCTCAAATCCGAGTCCGGACTGTCCTGTCTGGACGTATCTGCCGACAGGGCTGACCATGGCCACGCCCTCAACCTGGCGGAGTCGCTCCCCGTACCGCACGTCGAGCGACATGATCGAGGAGGGTGAGAGGACGCTCGATCCTTTTCGGGTGAACTGAATTTCGGCGCCGAGTCCCTGCTCGCGCCGCACACGGTCGTTGAGCATTCCACGCACGAGTCCCGTATTCAGAATCACCAGAATCACACCCAGTGCGACACCGCTGACGCTGATCAGGGTTCGTGTCGGGCGCTGGCGAAGGTTTGAAAGTATCAGGCTGTCCATAAGTTCAGGGCCGACCACCGGCCACTTTTAACCTCTCGTTGTTGACCACGGTCTTTCAACCGCGGCATCTGTTACGTTACGGCCTGGTACCTGAAACGGCAGCCGCTTCAGCGTCGCTTGCCAGCGGCGGTCCCCTGAGCGTTCGGGGTGACCGGAGCCGCCGGAGCCGGGGGGTTGTCGAGGTTGGTCTCCGGCAGACCCTCCGTATTTTCAAGCGAGAAGGCATTGGGTGGCAGCTCGACGTTGGTTTCGAATCGATCCTTGCTGAACGTCAGTCGCGCCTGGTAATTATCGTGCGGTCGACTGACCAGGATCGCACCTGGCCAGAGGGTTTCGTCGGTATCGTTCAGCCGCTTGAAATCCGAATAGGTAACCTCTGTCTGGAGATCTCCCTGGCTATCGAAGAGTTGCTGCCGGGTGAAGACCGACTGGGCTGTCCGGTCGAACCAGAATTTTCTGGTGACACGTCCGGCAGCGCCATTGCCGGTCGCAAGCTCGATCTCGGAGATGACATAGAAGCTCTTCAGGACCCGTGAACCCTTGCGTGATTTCGGATCGGTATCGGCGCTCTCGACCAGCGCCTCTTCGAGACTGTAGCTGAAGCGCGGATCCCGAAGCTGGAGCGGACGGATCAGTAGCGCATCGGTAAAATGGTATGGACGGGCGGAGATCAGTGCGCTGCGACCATTTGCCCCGAGCCGATCGCGCCAGGCACTGAAGTCGGAGGTGTTGGTTCCGGTCAGGAAGCGGCGGTAATCTGTTGGATAGATTGCAACCTTGAAATGATTGTTCTCCGAGACCATCTCGGCGAGCTTATTTTTGACGACTGGAATACTGATGATCAATCTGATCTTTTCCGGTCGGCTCAGTACCAGAATGGCTTCGGCCTCACGGTAGCGTTGGGCTGATTCGAGATCATCGAAGCGAAGGTAGGCGCTCCAGGCGCGAAGCGACTGCAGCTCAAAGTAGGGAGTCAGCCGGCCGGTAAGCTCGCTGAAGGTCGAGGTGGCGATCGGCGCAACGACACGCGGGATCGAGCTGTCGGTCACCTTGACCAGGCCGCTGCAGCCGGCACTGGAGATCGTCCCGACAAGCAGACTAAGTGCGATCACCACAAACCAGGATCTGACCATTAATTTATTCTTCATCAAACTAGCTATGACTAGATGGAAAATCAATAATTACAAGGCGATAATCACCAGTGAACAAATATCCCCATTATTAACGTAATAATGAACGAATAACGCTATCAGACGACTTATCCCTTGTCAAACTTGCCTTGGCTTGCCTTGGCTTGCCTTGGCCCGGCCTTAGTCTTAGCCTTGGCCAGTAAATTAGCCAGCAGACTCCGCCAGTCTGGAGAATCCGATCGGTGCGGTGGATTGGCTGTCGCTTGACGTTATTTGTCATGCTCGCGTAGACTTGGGCAGACTCTTTGACAAGCTCTCGGATAATCGATTTTTATCGGCAAGGTCTTTCGATGCCGATCGTTCCATATAGTGGCCAGATAGTGGCCAGAAAGTGGCCAGAAAGCGGCCCAGGCGTGGCGCCATAAGGTCAGCGAGATGCGCCATAAGGTCAGCGAGATGCTTGGAAAGGTTCTATCCTGAAGCCGGGTTTTCAGGGCATTGTTCCGATATTTATTGCTTGTAACAGTCTGGTCAGTTCTTCCGTCCCACCGTGGTGACGGCCGATCGGGTGGGTAGCCTCCCGCCAGATCCGGACTGCCGATTCGGGGGGCCGCTCTTCCCAGGGTGAGCCAAAGGAGTTTTGGAATCAGTATGCGATCGACACCACTCACGACTTCGATAAAGCGCGCTTGCGCGCTGATGACCATTCTGATGTTGCTTTCGTCGTCATTTGTGACCGGGCTTGTCTCAGCCCAGGACGACCAGAAAAAGGTTCAGGAAGAGCAAAAGAAGAAGAGAAAGCAGAGCAATGAATCGGTCAAGAGCGTCTACAAGCGCTGGGTCGACGAGGACGTGCGCTGGATCATCACCGATGAAGAGCGAAAGACCTTCAATACACTCAAGACGGACGATGAGCGCGAGCAGTTCATCGAGCAGTTCTGGCTGCGCCGCGATCCCGACCCGGATACGGATGTCAACGAGTATCGCGAGGACTACTATACGCGCATCGCCTATGCCAACGAGAAGTACACGAGCGGTATCCCCGGCTGGAAGACCGACCGTGGACGGATATACATTATGTTTGGGAA
Source organism: Acidobacteriota bacterium (assembly GCA_040378705.1). Taxonomy (GTDB): domain Bacteria; phylum Acidobacteriota; class Blastocatellia; order RBC074; family RBC074; genus CAIOZW01. Next base: position 1,355 of record JBEIMN010000204.1, on the reverse strand, counting down.
GCCGGACCAGACAGAGTCCCACCCCTCCGGCGGAAGCTACAATCGACCGGTCTGGGAGGGGGGCGGCACGACCTCGACCTATCCGTTCGAGATCTGGTGGTACCGTTACATCGAGGGTGTTGGTTCGGACATCGAGATCGAGTTTGTCGACCCGACCGGTTCGGGTGAATACCGTATTGCGCGGAACGCGAACGAGAAGGACGCCCTGCTCTACACGCCAAACGCTGGTTTGACGCTGGCGGAGCAGCTTGGGCTCTCATCGAAGGCCGACCGGATCGCATTTGGAGCGTTCGGGCCGAACGGTCAGGGCAACAATAATCAGATGTTCGGTATGCGTGCCCAGGATCAGCCCTTTGAACGACTGGCGAGAATGGCGGCACTGCAACGTCCGCCGAAGGTCAAGTTCAATGATCTGGCGGCGCTGGCAAATGAGTCCGAGTTGCCAAAGGCGAGCTTTGATGTGCTGACGGCCGGACTCAATATCAATCTTCTGCGAGTGACCGAGAGTGCGGTACTGACTTCGTTTACGGTTCAGCTTGAGAATCAGGACCTTGTCTACAAGGAAGTTGGCGGATTGCCGCAGGCCGCAGTCAACATCTATGCCAAGGTGACCAACGTCGCCGGCCGGCGTGCCGGCCAGTTCGAGGATGTCGTCACTTCGAGCTATACTCCGGAATCGCTCGAGACGGGGATGCAGCAGCGTTCGGCCTACCAGAAGAACGTGGTTCTCGCGCCGGGAAATTATAAGATCGATCTGGTGGTGCGTGACGTCAACAGCGGAAAGACGGGGGTCATCAAGCAGGGGTTCGTTGTGCCCCGTTACGAGGAGGGGCGCCTCTCGACCTCGACGATGATTCTTGCCTCGCGGATCGAGCCGCTCAATGGGCGCCTTGCGACAGGGCAGTTCGTGCTTGGTGCGCTCAAGGTGATCCCGAACGCGACCGGTGAGTTCAAGCAGGATCAGTCGCTTGGAATCTATATGCAGGTCTACAATGTTTCGATCGATCAGGCGACGCTCCGTCCGAGTATCGATATCGAGTACGTGGTGAGCCAGAAGGACAAGGAGATTCTGCGAGTCAAGGAAGACGGCAAGAATGGGCTCAGCTCGATCAACAGTCAGCAGATAACGCTGGCGCGGTTGATTCCACTCAAGTCCTTCAAGCCGGGATTCTATGATGTGCAGGTGATCATCAAAGACAGCGTTGCCAACCAGATGATCACGACAGACAAGGATACATTCCAGGTGAAGTAGTATTTTACCGTAGATGCAGCAAACAAGAAGGGGCCCGGCCACCAAAGCCGGGGCCCGGCGTTTTTGGTGGATCAACGGTTTTAGCCCGGAGGGGGTAGTCGCC
>JBEIMN010000203.1:0-6101 GCA_040378705.1 Acidobacteriota bacterium | reverse complement strand
ATGTCGTCGAGGATTTTTCATTCTATCCGATTGGCAGGGAGCATAAGCAGTACATCAATCGGGGAAGGACACGGCTGCTTTACTGGGTCGATCGATTGGCGGCGCTCGCCGCGCCGATGCTGGGAGATGGGCTGATTGTTACCTGTTCAGTGAGGACTCAGACATGAGCTCACCACTAAGTCCACTCGGGCCACTCCGGGTTCGGCTTTTGCCGATGTTCCCGCTTGGAATTCTGGAGGGTGGGCTCGAGGTGCAGTGCCTGAAGACTTGTCAGTCGTTGGGCGGGGCGGGGATCGATGCGCAGTTGCTCGACTATTATCGGCGCGATGATCGGTTCGATCTGCTACACCTGTTTGGCTCGACCGAAAACTATTATGACATCTGTCAGCAGGTGGCCGGCAGATGGCCGATCGTCATCTCGGCGGTGACCGGGGCCCCAAGTGCGGCGTGGTGGCGCGGCCCGATCTGGAGTAGCGTCTCACGGCTTGCGGCAAAGGCAAAACTTCCGACCAGTTACTCGCGGATGCGAAGCGTCTATCATCTCGCCGCGGCGGTGATCTGCCTCAACCAGCTTGAGGCAGACTTTCTCGCACGCACCTATGGACTGCCGCGCGAAAGAATCAGGATCATCAGCAATGGTGTTGATGACCGAAATTTTCAGGCTGAACCGCGATTATTCGTTGAAAAGTACGGGATTAGTGACTTCGTTCTCTACACTGGAAACATCGTTCAGCGGAAGAACCCGGTCAATCTCGCCGAAGCGCTGAGTCGAATGGGTCTGCCGGGGCTCTTCATTGGAAGGCGAGTTGCGGCGGAATGGGATTATGGCGAGCGCTTCGCGGCAATTGTCGACCGCTCCCCGAAACTGCACTGGATCGAGGGGCTGGCACACGATGATCCGCTTCTGGCGAGTGCCTATGCCGGAGCGAAGATATTCTGCCTGCCATCGACCAGTGAAACGCAGAGCCTCTCGGCGCTGGAAGCGATGGCTGCCGGCGCCCCCATTCTGCTTGGCGATTATCCTTATGCGCGACAATCTCCGTTCGAGTCTGCGCTTCGCTGTGATCCATTGAATAGCGCCTCGATCGAGATGGCGCTTGCACGGGTCATGGCGGAACCTGACCGGTATCGTCATCAGTTGCCACAGACTTATCGCTGGAATCAGGTTGCGGCACGGATCGCCGATCTATACCACGAAATCTGTGATCGGTAACCTGGCAATATTGAGAATAGACCACGTATGGACAGAATCAACATCGGATGCGGTGACGTTCCAACCCCGGGATGGCTCAATTACGACAACTCGCCAACGGTCAGGATCGCCCGATGGCCGCTGCCGGCCAGGCTTATTGACGGACTACTTCAGCGATCTGGCCTGCTCTCCCCCAAACAGCAGCAGTTTGTGATGACAGTCAGGCGGGAAGGTATCCGATACGCCAATGCGATAAACTCGATACCACACCGCGATGGGTCGGTTGAGGTCGTCTACACCTGTCATATGCTGGAACACCTTGACCGCCGTGAGGCGCGGCGTTTTCTGGCGGAGGTGCGACGTGTCCTGACCCGAGGCGGAATTATCAGAGTCGCCGTGCCCGATCTGCGCTTCCACGTTGAAAACTATCTGGGTCAGGGAGATGCCGATCGATTTGTCGAGGATCTTTTCATGGCGACTCCGCGAACGACCGGCCTGATCGCCAAAATACGTTATCTACTGGTCGGTGAGCGGCATCATTTGTGGATGTACGATGGAGAGTCACTCGGTCGGCTTCTGGCTGAAGCGGGGTTCAGGAACCCGCAGGTCGTTCCGTCCGGAACGACCACGATTCCGAATCCTGGCCGGCTCGACCTCGCCGAGCGAAGCCCGGAGAGTCTCTTCGTCGAAGCCGTCAATCCCTGAACTATTACGATCAATCGTGTGAATATGGCTCGATCGCGCGAGGAAGGCGAAGTCGGTCGGAGAGTGTCGATTCGCGCAGGATTCTGATCAGGTAGTGTGGGATATTGTTGATCTGCCAGCCAATGGTTGTGGCGCGGTCGCGCCATCCTGGCCGCAGTTCGGGGCGTCCGAATATTCGCTCCGCCTCCGCCTCTGTTTCGGCGAGTCCGCGATTGCTGAACTGGTTACCGTGAAGCCGAAAGCAGGCGACCGACGGTCCGTTGAGCTTCCTGAATCTTCTGCCGCGCAACAGTGCGCGAATGAAAAAATCGGCATCCGCACGGTAGCGCAGCGTTTCATCAAAGCCACCGAGCTCGTCGAAAAGGGAGCGTCTGTAGATTGCTGTCTGTTGCGCAAAGCCCATTCGCCGCAGTCGGAACAATGGCAGAAGTTTTGCCGGCGCGGCGGCTGAGAAAGAATAGACGAACCGTCCGGCGAAATCGAGATAGTCACAGTTACCGTAGCAGACGTCGGTCTCCTGACCGGCCCCGATCAACCGAGCGAGGCTGTCTTCAAAGATCAGATCGTCCGAGTTGAGGTAGAATGCCCATTCTCCCTTCAGTTGCTTCAGTCCGGCATTGATTGCGCGATACATGTTGCCGGGTGGAACAAAGATCGTCGGGGCGTCCCAGCGGCGACAGATCGCAAGGGTCTCGTCGGTTGATCCGCTGTCGGCGACGAGAATCTCCAGTCTCACCCCGCGCTGCGAACGGAGCGAGTGGAGCGTCGCTTCGAGCGTCGCCGCACTGTTCAATGTCGGAACTACACAACTGATCGCTGGTTCGTTCATCTCAACCTGCCCGACCGGCTTTGACTGGACTGACGATCAGTGACTCACCGTGTCGCCAGTGGGAGTGTGCGCGGGAATCCCGCGGACGGCCAACCCCCTCTGCCCTCATTAGTCGTTCGCGTAAATCTACCGCAACCCAGCCAATTCCGAGAAAGAGCGACCAGAGTGGCGTGTAGCTTACCTGGACAACGTAGAATGCTGCCCCGATCAGAAAAAGCGCGTAACCGAATTTCCATTCATCGTACCTTGCCGATGTTCCCTCACCTCCGGACTCGATCCGCCGGGAGAGATACCTGAGCGCCACCCAGCAGAATCCAACCTGCAGTATCCAGAGAACTAGTCCGGGCAGACCACTGTTCGAGACTTCAAGCAGCGGGCCGAGGTACGGCGGACTGTTGATGCCAAGTTCCGGTGTCCAGATCAGGCTGTATAATCCCGGTGGCACATACTCGGATGCCGGCAGCGATACGAGCCCGGGCCCGGTTCCAATCAGTGCATAGAGTGGATTGTCGAGCAGGAAGAGCAGGGCACACGCGTCGAAGACGTCAAGTCGATAGGCGATCTCCTGACCGAAGTTGCCCGGCGGAATTCCAGCCAGCTTGACGTCAGGGTCGAGACGGAAACTGAGCGTGTCGATCGCAAATTTGAACTGGTCCGGGGTGAAGACCGACGACAGGAAGATGACGGTGAAGGTCAGCGACGCGATTCCGGCGACGATCAACCGCTCCCGATTCGTGAAGAAGAGCGAACTGACGATGATACCCACCGCGAAGAGCGCCAGTGAACTGGCCGAATAGGTGATCAGAAGCCCGGCCAGATTGATCAAAATCATGATGTACCAGAGGGAGAAGATCTTCTTCCGGCCAATCAGCAGGATCATGATTCCATAGGCACACGATAGACCAAGTGTTCGCGGCTCACCCACCAGTCCACGCGAACGACCTAGAAAGAGAATCTGCTCTCCCAGACCAGTCAGAATAAAATAGAGGTCGATCTTGGTCAGAAAATGGAAGATTCCGGCGATTGCGCTGAGCGTCGATCCGGCGACCAGCGCTTTTCCGATCCAGAGGAGTGAGCGCGTGCGCAGGATCTCACCGGCAATAAAGATTGTCAGCGAAAGATCTGCGAGGAGCCGCGCCGAATAGATGATCGTTCGTCCCGGCGCCGTCAGGGTGAATGGTCTGGTATAAGTGGTGTCGGGCCACGGCCAGATCAGGCCGAAGGCCAGACCGAGCACCAGCAGCAGCCCGTAATTTCCCAGCCAGGCCCTGACTGGTGGCAACTTCGTCCACTGTCGCAATTGAGCGAAGGCTCTTGGAAGACAGAGCACTCCGACGATTCGTCCCGTCGGCAGGTTGGTCAGCATGATCGTATCGAAGACCTGGACGAAGAAGGTGAAGCAGACCCAGCCCAGCAGGAGTCGATCCTTCTTCAATCGCAACAGAATCAACGGTACGATCACGGCGATCAGGAACAGAATCAGTTGGCGAATGTCATTTTCCATTGATGCGATAGATGATTGTAAAATCTGCCCGGATCTATTTAATCTGAGTTGGCCCAAATGGGCCCAATCCGATTACCTGATCAGCCAGCGACGTACCATTCGCCTTGCGCGTGAGACGAGATCGGTCCGGTAATTCTGCCGTTCGGTGAACTCGTCCGCCTCGGCAAGGCGCGCGACCTTATCCGGATGGCGAAGCGGAAAGCTGAGCGGGGAGGTGGCCATGGCACTGAATCTGCTCTGGCGCCTGGTATGGGTTGCGTCCCTGCCAAAGCCGATATTCGATATCAGATTGACCTCCGGCAGCGCAGCGAAGCCATTCATTCGCCAGCAATTGTAAGTCCACTGGTGATCCCAGGTATCGATCTCTCCACGATAGACTGCCTCAAAGGTCTCGCTCCAGTATCGGGCCATTCGCGGATCAGCAAAGACTTCATTAAGCCAGCCTCGATCCCGATCCTCCGGCCACGACTTCATCCGGACATCATAATGCTGCCAGACGCGTCTCCAGGAGGCCCAGCCCCAGACGTGCGGGTGGCGCGAAAAGTAGTAGTCTGCGTCAGTCCACCGATGCCCGCCCTGAAAATTGTCACCCGAGATCGAGACGACACGCTCGTCTCGACGGTAATGCTCGAGCAACTCTGCGCAGTAACGGAAGAAAGATCCGTCAGGCAGGCAGTCGTCCTCGAGGATGATTGCCTCTTCACTCTGAGAAAATACCCAGTCGAGCCCGCTTGAAACTCTTTTACGGCAACCAAGGTTGATGTCGGAGAAGTTCCGCTCAACATCGCAGTCCCAGTCGATTGTCTCGACAGTGGTTCGCGTCGCTGCGCACAATTCAGACTCTCCCGGACGATCATTCCGCGGGCCATCGGCGATAATCAGCAGCCGCTCGGGACGCGCCTCCCTGATCCGCGCAAAGACCTGCCGGGTCAGATCGGGGCGATTGAAGATAAAGAGTGCGACCGGAACGGTCAGTCTGAATTGTTCCATACCCTCATTTTCGACAGAACGGGCCTTTCGACAGAACGCGTAATTATACTAGCCCGATCCTCGCTTGTCCCGATAAGTCGGCCGGATTGTCGAAATGGATCGGCAAAATATTTACCCTCGCCATTTTCCGGCATGCTGGTAACGCGAGGTCTGTTATAGAATGATGATTGACCTGGTAAATTTATATTGAATCAAAGTCAATTCTGATCATCTCGTGAGAATAATAATCGACGCGACCGCCGCCGTCAGTGGCGGTAAACTCTATCTCGAAAAGCTGATCAGTCAGTTTGCGGCCACGCCGTCAACTGATCAATTTGTAGTCATTCACGGTGGCGATCTCGACCAGCTCGACGCAGCCCTGCGGAGCGACAATATTAGATTTCATCGGGTCGACATCCTCTCCTGTTTCAGACTTCCGGTCACTTTTACCAGACTCTTCCCGCCCGGACTCTGGCGAATGCTCTGGCGAAAGTTCTTTCTGCCAAATCTCCTCGACCAGCTCCGGCCAGACCTGCTCTTTTCCAACAGCGCTTTTGTGCCGCCTCGTCGAGACCGCCGGTTTCCAACCGTCATCGCACTCCACAACTCCATGCCGCTGCGCGATGAATTGATTGCCGAGGAGACCTCCTGGCTGCTCCGGCTTCGTCTTATCTGGCTCCGCCGCATGATCCATCGCTCGCTTCGGAACTGTGATACGGCGATTGTCTTCTCCCACGATACGAGGAGGACGATCGAACTCAAGTTTCCTGACGTCGTCAAACCGTTGCAGGTAATTCATCACGGTATTGACTGGCAGGGGGGGCAGGGGTGGCAGGGGTGGCTGGGGGACAATTCGGACCAGACTGCGACTCCGCCGTCAACCCGGCCACCATACCTGCTCT
>JBEIMN010000202.1:0-6114 GCA_040378705.1 Acidobacteriota bacterium | reverse complement strand
TTCTTCGTCGGAATGATTGCCGACCGCTTCTTCCCGGCGCAGCGTGTACTTGCCGCGCTTCACATCCTTGGCGGCCTGATCGTTCTCTACGCGACAACGCTGATGAAGGGCGCGACGCCATCACCTGACATGATCAACCTTGTCCTCTTCGGTCATACACTGACCTATTTTCCGACGCTCGCCCTGACCAACACGCTGGCGATGAAGAATATGACCGATTCGGAGAAGGAGTTTCCCGCGATCCGCGTCTGGGGAACGATCGGCTGGATCGCGGCCGGACTGGCGCTGACCTTTCTTGGGATGGAGAAGAACATCAGCATGTTCTACCTGACGGCCGGAAGCGGAATCTTCCTCGGGCTCTACAGCCTGACACTCCCGCACACGCCACCCGTCAGGGAAGGCAGCATCTCCGCCCGGCAGATACTTGGCCTCGACGCTCTGGCGCTCTTCAAGAACCGGTCATACCTGCTGTTTATGCTTGCCTCATTCCTGGTCTGCATTCCGCTCTCGTTCTACTATCAGATAACCAGCCGCATGGTCGAGATGACCGGAATGCCGATCGGCCAGACCATGACCTATGGCCAGATGTCCGAAATCTTCTTCATGCTCGTCATGCCATTCTTCTTCGCCCGGCTTGGGGTAAAGTGGATGCTTGGCGCGGGAATGCTCGCCTGGGTCATCCGTTACGCCCTCTTCGCGTTTGGCGCGCCGTCGCAGATCCGCTGGATGATCATTCTCGGCATCGTGATCCACGGCATCTGTTATGATTTCTTCTTCGTCACCGGTCAGATCTACACCGATCAGGTCGCGCCGAACCGGATTCGCTCACAGGCACAGGGGCTGCTGGTCCTCTTCACGCTCGGCCTCGGCATGCTGATCGGCGCGCAGATTGCAGGTGTCGTCGAGGGGCGATACACTCCACAGGCGTCGCGGGATGCCGCCGCACAGGTCACCGCGAAGGCGGTCGAGATCGAAGGGCTCCAGGCACGCCGAACATCAGTAACTGCCGGCGAACAACTGACCATCGATTCGCAAATCAAACAGCTTGAAGTGGAAAAGGAAGGGTTGCGACGTGACGAACTGAAGGCCATCCAGTGGACCCCGATCTGGGGCATTCCGGCCATCTTTGCCGCCGGCGTCCTGATACTCTTCGTTCTCTTCTTCAAGGACAAATCTCGCGCCCCGGCGGTCAACTGAGGATTGCGAGCAGATTTATCGTTACAGGAGAAATATTCATCATGAGTTCTATTTCGAAGATGGCAACCCTCACCTTTTCGCTGCTCTTCATCGGCTGCTCATCGGCGCCGAAAGAAGCGACTCCGGCGCCGGAGACGGTGCCAATGCGTTCGGGCGGAAGCGCGGGTACCGGTGGCTCAACCGGCATGGCGATCGGCCACGACTCGAGCGCGCCGGCAGCGGCCGGAATGGGCGCCCCGGCTGGCGGCGAAAAGTCACTCGAATGGGCAGCCCCCTCCGGCTGGAAGAGCGGTCCCGAAAAGCCGATGCGCGCGGCAACATACCTCATCCCCGCCACCAGCGGTGACAGCGATGGCGCCGAATGCGCGATCTTTCTGAATATCGGCGGCGGCGTCCAGGCAAATATCGACCGCTGGATCGGCCAGTTCAGCCAGCCCGATGGCAGCCAGTCGGCGAGCAAGGCCAAGCAGCGGAAAGAGACGATCAATGGCTATCAGGTGACCCTCGTCGAACTGAACGGCACCTTCAATGCGGGTGGCATGGGGATGGGCGGGCCGTCGACGCCAAAGACCGGTTACCGGCTCCTCGGCGCGATCGTCGAGTCTCCCGCCGGCGAGGTCTTCTTCAAGATGACCGGACCCGAAAAGACGATGCTTGCCACGGCGAAGGACTTCCAGTCACTGCTCAAGTCGATCAAGTAGGCGATCACGTCACAAAAGATAACGGCAGGCCGGGAATCGAATCCCTGACCTGCCGTTCTTTTTTGCCTGAGTGGCGAGTTCGCCTCTCCTCTGACTACTTCTTCTTGCCGAAAGCGCGGACATAGGTCACGAGCGCGGCGATCTGAGCCGGCTTGAGCGCACCCTTGAATCCGGGCATAACGCCGATGCCATTGGCGATCCCGTTAGTAAACTGCTTGTTGGTGCGTGAGGCCTGCCACTTTGCATCGGTAAAATCGGGTGGCTGCAGGCTCGCGATCCCCTTGCCATTCTCACTGTGGCACTTGGCGCACTGTGCAGTGTAGACCTTGGCGGCAGGGCCCTTCCCCTGGGCCATCGCCGGATTCGATGCGTGGGTCAGAACGGCAAACAGGGCAAAAACTATAAATATAAATAATGATTTCTTCATCTGTGTCTCTCTTTTTCCTCCATAATCATAGCCCGTGACAGGGTCAGGATCGATCAGTCTCTCCTGTTGGTACATCTCACACCAACGCTCTGATCGTATAATCCCGAATGGGTCAAAATCAAGTGCAAAAATTGGGTATCCGGCTTACTCTGGCAGGTCCTCAGGTGGTTCCGGGAGGAAGAAGCTGAGCGCCAGCCCGATGGCATAGAGTATGCCGCCAACCGCTGCCGCCGCGTAAGCGAGCCTCGTCGCCGGAGAGCCGGCCGGCATCATCCCGATCATTCGCGTCGTCAGGAGCGCTGCCGAGGTACCGATCATCCGCCCGCCGATATTGGCGGCAAAGCTCTCACCCGTCCCACGGAGATGTGTCGGGTAGACACGTGGCAGATAGTTCCCCCAGAAGCTCAACTGTGCAACCGTGAAGAGACCGGCGAAAAAGATCCCCCACTTGAGCCCGGCAAGGCTCGCGGTCGCCGGGAAGATGAAGACGAGCGGGAGGATGATCAGTCCCGGAATCTGGAAGATGCGGATGAGACCGCGCCGACTGGCGATCCAAAGCGCAAGCGCGGCAAGGGCAAATCTGCCGACCAGCCCGCCAATCTCCTGCCACTGCTGGACTGAAGCGACAACCGGACGCTGCATTGGCGGTGGCAGAATGCTCACCTCGGCCAGCCCCGGGACGATCTGCGGAATCTGCTGGATCGCGCCAAAGGCAACCCCAAGACTGCACGCGAACATCAGCGTGCTGACGATCGTCGTCCTCCGATACGCCGGCTGAAAGAGCTCCCCAATGCTTGGCCGCTTCAGGGTGCCGGCCAGTCTCTTCTCCTGCCAGACGGGGGATTCAGGCAGAAAGGGGCGGATGATGATCAACGGAATCGCCGGGATCAGACCAGAGATGAGCAGGTAACGCCAGTCGTCCTGCCGCCCGTGGATGGCCGGCAAAGCGGTGACGTTGCGCGCAATCATCCAGGCCATACCGCTGACCATGACACCGCCAAGTGAGGAGAATGCCTGCGTGTATCCAAGGACCGCTTCGCGCTGCTTTGGATTTGGAAAGAGCTCGGCGAGCCAGGCGACGGCCGCGACAAACTCGACGCAGACGCCGATGAAGGTCGTACACCGCAGGAAGAGGAGAATCGGAAGCGTCGTCGCAAAGCCCGCCGCACAGGCAGAGACGGCATAAACCAGGATGCTCCAGGTCAGAACTCTCCGCCGCCCGAGCCGGTCGGTCAGATAGCCGCCAAGCAGCCCGAATATGCCGCCGCTGATCGCCGGAACATAAAAGAACAGATCGCGCCAGTGATTGTAGTCCGGACTCCCGAACTTGAACCCACCCAGCCCTTCGAGCGCCGGTCGGATGATCAGTGGCAGCATGAGCAGTTCGTAGGTATCGAAGGCAAAGCCGATCACCGCAATGACACAGATCAGCCATTGGACAGGAGTCAGCGGAGCCATTTTGTCCGATTTCATATTCATTCTCCGGATGTTCGACTGTTGAAATATCGGCCGATCGTCTTCGAGCCCGGTTTCGGAGTCAGCAAAGAGACCAGCACCATCAAAAGTGCCGAGATGATCGTCATTGGGACGACTGGCATAAATCCGCCAATCGAGGTTCCAGTCGCGGTGCGTGCAAGCAGTTCGATGCCGCCAACCGACCAGACCACGCGCGGGACAGTCACCATCGCCTGAAAGATCGCGATCCCGGCGACGGCAAACGCCGTCCAGAGGGTGCTCGCCAGTGCCCCCCACTTCGTGCTTCGCTTCCAGTAGAGGGCGGCGACCAGCAGCGGCGAGAGCGCGGCAAAGCCTGAGAACGCATACTGAACCGCCAGATCAAAGATCGGCTGCGGAAATCTGACGGCAATGACGTAGGCGACAACCGTCAGCACGATCACGAAAACTCGCCCGGTCAGCACCTGTGCCGCCTCGCCAAATCGTCGCCTCCCGTCATAAAAAGCGAAGATATCCTCGGAGAACATCGTCGAGAGGGCGAGGATCTGCGAATCGCTGGCCATGACCGCGGCAAGTATTCCCGCGCCGAGCAGGCCGGCCAGCCAGAGTGGCGCATAGTGTTCGAGCAGCCGCGGCAGAATATCGTCACCCGCCGCTCGCGCGCGAAGCTCCTGCCGTTCCCCTGCCGTCAACGTCGCCCCGCCAATCGCGAGCTGGGAGCGCGCTTCAAGCTTGGCGGCAATCGCCGGAACCTCCTTCGCCTGGTTGGCGATCAGCCCAAGGAAGGTCGCCGGCAACCAGATCGCGAGCAGGCAGAGCGGGTAGAAGATGATTGTCTTCTTGAACTGCCCCATCCGCCGCGCCGTCAGCCAGAAGATCGTGATATGCGGAAAGGTCAGTGACGAGAGCGGAATGAAGGTGTAACTGAAGAAGTAGAGCGGTGAGATCTTCTCGCGCGTCAGCCAGGTCGAGAGAACCGGCGATCCCTTCATCGCAGCAATCGCCGGACCGAAACCACCCATCCGGTAACCGATCACGCCAAGCGCCACCGCCCCAAAGACCAGGAAGAGCGTCGTCTGAAAGGTATTCACCCAGGCCGTGCCGCGCATCCCGCCGAAGAAGACATAGCTCATGACAACCAGTCCAACCAGCGCCGCTCCAAGCCACGACGGAACCCGGCCACTACTAATCGCCGCCAGCGCCGTCCCTCCCCCGATCATTCCGATTATGATATAGGGCACGAGCAGCACCGCCTGGACAACGAAGATCACCGTCCCGATGTGGCCACACTCCCAGCGATCGCGATACATCTGCACCGGAGTGATGAAGCCGAAACGCTTCCCAAGCGCCCAGACTCGCGTCCCGAACAGAAACATCCCAAGCGGAATGATCAGCGCCGACGACGAGGCCATCAACCCAAACGTGACGATCCCGTTCGCAAAGGCATGACCCGACGATCCGAGAATCGCGAACGCCGTCATGTTCGTGCCAAAAAGGGAGAGCAGAAAAACGGCCTGCCCAAGCGAACGTCCGGCCAGAAAGAAGTCCTCCGCCGGATGCTCCCCCCGCGACCGCCGAAAGGCGAAGACCCCAATGTAGAGGACTGTCGCCAGATAACCGAAGACCACCAGTGTTGGTATCATCCGCGCTCCTCCTCCTCATCCGGTGCCTCGAGGTGTCCTGGCCAGGCCAGCCGCACCAGTAACCACATGACTCCGGTGACGACTACGGTGTAAACGAGGTGATAAAAGTAGCCAATCGGAAAGAGCCCGAAGACGACCGGATCCGCGACACGCCAGTGCCAGTAATCCTGGTGCAACAGGTAGAGTGTTACCACGAGCAATGCCAACAACAGCTTCTTCATATCTTACCGAATTAATCAATATCCCAGCGTATGAATATCGTCCCGCGTGAATCTGTCTAAAGATGCAGATTGTTTTGGCAACCTGCCAATGGAATGACGCGTAATATCACATGCCGGTTGCTGAAATTGCAAATGAATGGGCGGACAGGATGGTGAAGTTGCACCGAGCCCCCAATGACAGGAATCCTAGGCTTCCTGGTGCAGTGGCTGGTGCAGGGGCTGGGTGCGCGGACCTCCGGTCCGCATGTCCCCGGCACAGAGCCGCTTTGAGATAAAATGGCGCGCAGAGACTGCTGTCAGCGCCGGGCCTGGTGCTGCTCCTGAGTGGCCACGGTGAAAGGTGAAGACATGCGGACCGGAGGTCCGCGCACCCAGGATGTCCGCATGCCCCCGGCACAGAGCCACTTTGAGATAAAATGGCGCGCAGAGACTGCTGTCAGCGCCGGGCCTGGTGCTGCTCCTGAGTGGCC
>JBEIMN010000201.1:0-6116 GCA_040378705.1 Acidobacteriota bacterium | reverse complement strand
GCTTTCTGGCGTCTCAGTCTGATCCGACCACGAAGCGGGCCGGGCTGAACGGGGCAAGATTGACGGCCGGCTCAGTTCCGGTGACGAGGTCGGCGACCAACTGCCCGGTCAGCGGCGCAAGCAGGACCCCGTTACGATAATGGCCCGTCGCGTGAATGAGCCCACCGATGACTGGATCGGCTCCAAGCACTGGCAGACAGTCGGCAGCTCGCGGACGGAGCCCGGCCCACATTTCAAGAACCGGCTGGCCGGCGAAAGCGGGCATAATCTCCTCTGCACGACCAACGATCGAAGCGATTCCCGCCGGGGTAAGCCTTCGGTCATAGCCGACCAGCTCGGTTGTCGAGCCGGCAATCAGCCTCCCGTCGCGCCGTGGAACAAGGTACCCGCGCCTTGAATAGATGACGTGTCGCAGTGCCTGACGGGGCATCTCAACCGCGACCATCTGACCTCGAACCGGTACGACCTGATAGGGAGCGCCTGACTGCGACGTCATCGTATCGAGAAGCTGGCTGCTCCAACTGCCGGCAGCGAGAACCACAGTTGAAGCCTTCAGATCACCGCGATCAGTTGCCACTCCAACGGCTCTCTGCTCACCTCCGTGAGATTCGATCAGCAAACGCCGGACGGCGGTCTGCGTGTAAAATTCTGCTCCCGCCAACCGTGCCGCAGAGTAAAGCGCCCGAATCAGGCACCGGTTGTTGACCTGATGATCATCGGGAAACCTGAGCGCCCAGCGCAATTCAGGGTTGAGTCCCGGTTCTCTCGCGAGAACCTCGGCCGACGTCAACCGCTCGATCCGCAATCCGGCCGCACTCTGCCACCGATGTCGCGACTCGAGCTCTTCGTCATCCTCCCCGGTCAGCGAAAGATAGAGCGTGCCCGCAGCCCAATACTCGACATCGATACCGCTCTCCTGTTGAAGAGTCTGCGCGAAACCGGAATAGAGAACGAGACTCTGCCGACAGAGCTGCAAGAAAGGATCGTCTTGATCTGCCTCGGAGAGCGGAGCGAGCATCCCGCCGGCGGCATGTGTCGCCTCACGGCCAACGTCACCACGCTCAACCACCAGAACGCTCATCCCGCGGCGGGCAGATTGCCACGCTATCGAACAGCCGATCAGTCCACCACCAATGACCAGCAGATCATACTCTTTCATCGCGGCACATCTGCCACCGTGGCCTCAGCCGCCGGTGACGAACTCTCCTCGTAACGCTCGCGCATCTTCCGTGCATTCTCAAGATGCTTCTCTGTCCACTCGATCTCTTTGTCGACCACCCAGCTGAATGTGTCGCGAACGGCCATGAGCGCCAGCTTCTTCATGCCCGCGACCTCGTTGGCCGTCTTCTCCGGCAGAAGTGCCCAGAAGGTGTCGATCAACAGATTGAGTGGATTGACGGTTTTAGTTTCCTGATCAGCCATTTGTAACCTCTGCGCATGCCAGAATGCACGCGACGAATATGACTTGCCCGACCAAGGCTTGTCGTGACCCGGGACTACTTAGCCTGAAATTCGCCCACCGGAAATCATCGCCAGCAGACTTTCGACATTAAAACTAATCGATCGAATAGGTGGCCACACAGGTATCTGTCTCCCAGACACGTACCTTGTAGACCTGGACACGGTCATCGCTTATCTGTTGCCCAACCTCCCGAAAGAAGTACCCGGCCATCTCTTCCGCTGACGGATTCAATTCGACATCGAACGGCGGAAGTTGATTGATGTCCTTATGGTCCAGATAGTCGACAACTTTCCGCGTCGCCGCCTTCAAATCCTTGAAATCGATCAGCAGCCCGATCTTATTCAACTGCTTTCCACGAACATGGACCTCGACCTTATAGTTATGGCCGTGCGTATTCTCGCACTTTCCCTGGTAGCCTCGGAGCGCGTGCGCCGAGGAGAAACCCATCTCGATCATTACTTCATGTGTTGGCATAACGATGCTGCTCCTCCTGAAAAGTATACGGAACGGCGGGAGTGAAACGCAAAGCGGATCAAAAGAAACCACCCGCGACGCGGAAAACCGCTCAATTCTGGGATGCACGTTCCGACTGGCGCAGGCGACGAACGGCGGCCTCGTGATCGGCCGAGCTGGTCGAGAAGAGGTGTGAACCGTCGTTTTTGGTCGCATCGACGACAAAGTAGAGGTAATCGACAGCAGCCGGATTGAGTGCCGCTTCGAGTGATCGACGCCCGGGCGAGGCGATCGGCCCCGGAGGAATACCGGCGGTACGATATGTGTTGTATGGGGATTCGCGATCGAGGTCACTTCGATAGATCTTTCCGCGATACCTTCCGGCAAGCAGCGCGGCATAGATGACCGTTGGATCGCAGGCGAGCGGGACGCTCTCCCTCAAACGACGGTGGAAGACGGCTGAGATCAGCTCGCGTTCGCGGTCAAGCCGCGCCTCCTTTTCGATCAGCGAGGCAAGGGTTACCGCCTGCCTGATCGTCAGACGCTTCTCCGCCGCCTGCTGTCGCATCTGATCAGTAAAAACACGACGGAAACGGCCAACCATCATCTCGACCAGCTGTTCGCGCGTGGTCGAAGTTGTATATTCATAAGTATCCGGGAACAGATAGCCCTCCAGATTGCGTGCCTCCGGATCGAGATCGGCGATCAGCTCTGTCCGGTTGAAGAGTGTCAGCAGCGTCTCGCCCGTCACCTCTGCGGGCTTCTTATCTGCTGGCCCACCTGTCTTCGCACGGGCAGTCACCCCGTTCGGAGCCGACTGCCTGATACCCTCGAGTTCAGCGAGCAGCCGCGCGATGTCAAAGCGATTATAGCCCTCCGGAATGGTCAGGCTGCGCGTCGCAACCTGCCCGCGGGCCATCTGCTCGATCGCCTGCCGCGGGCTGATCGGCGAAGTAAAGCGATAATCTCCGGCCTTCAACCTGAGGCTGCGCCCAAATGTCCGGAGCCAGATTCGAATCGGCCATTCAGATCGGACGATGCCTTCACGCGTCAAATGGCGAATGATCTCACTCGTACTGGTTCCGGGGGCGATGGTCACGATTCGATCCGTGGCAGAATGCTCCACCTGGCGGCCGATATCGAGCTGAAGCCGGTACCAGACGGCAATGAAGAGAAACAGAATGATGGCCACTTTCCAGCCGATCCGTCGCGGCCGGGGCCCATTTTTCGATGCCATAAAAATCGTCACTCTATTCTGAATCTGGCAGATCCAGGAGATCCTGCCGGCGTTGCCGGGAGGCCAGAAAATCTTCCAGTATGATAAGCGCCGCGTACTCATCCGACTTCACGCGCCGCTCGCGCTCGGTTGCGCCGCTGGCACGCAGAAGCTGATCCGCCTCGCGCGAGGTCAGCCGTTCATCGACCGCGATTACAGGGATGTCAAGCGCCACGCGCAGTGATTCGATCAGGCGATCGACCCGCCGTGCCGCCTCTCCACGCGTCCCGTCCATATTTAGGGGCAGACCAACGACCAGTTCGCCAACCTCGTAATCGGCAGCATAGCGCAGAATCTCCGCCGTCACATCGACCTTTGCCCTGCGCTCGCCGGACTTTCCGGCCCGCCTGACAGTGGAAGAATCAGAAGATTTGCCCGATGATTTCGCTGAAGATTTGGCCAAAGATCTAATGGTCGCCAGTGGCCGAACCGTCAGCTGAAGCTCGTCGCTGATCGCGAGCCCCGTTGCCCTGGTTCCATAATCGACTGCCAGTACTCGCACCCTGCCACCTCTGAAATTTGCGATCAGCCATCCTGTTTCGGAAAGAAAGCGCAGGAGGACCCAACCCACGTCTGGTTCCGGTTAAAATCGACCCCCATCATGAGCCCCTTGCTCAACCGCGTCAGCGTCGTGACCGGGATCGGCGCCGATCCCTCCGGCCATAGAAACATAATGCGAACCTCGACCCGGCTCGGACCATCGGGAGTTCGGACGACTGGAGCATATTCGACGCGCTCCTGAAGCAGATAACCCGATCGCTCCTCTTCCGGAATGCGCTCGATATCCTCCGCCGTGATCCTGATCCTGACTCCGGCACCGGCAAATGAGAAGAGCGGCTTGAGAACGAAATTCTCCGGATCTGCCGGTACCTCCGGCAACTGATCGAGAAACCAGGATCGCGGAACCGTTGGATGGCGAAGGTAGGGAAGCGCGAATTTACTCCAGCGAAAATACCAGTTCGGATGGCCGGCCCATTCGACATCGAGATCCTCACGCAGATCGAACGGGGGATGAATGGCACGACGGACCAGCTCGTCGATGATGACACGGTTATAGAGGCGCCGGATCTCGACCTCCTGACCGTCCCGCCGATAAAAAAGCTTCCGCCCACGCCGTATCAGGTCGGTGATGCAGACCGGTGAGACTCCAATCAGTTTTTCCGTCGCCCGGAAATCCGGGAGCGTCTTCTGGCTTAGTGGCTCGATCTCCATCAATACTACTTCGCGCGGATCGTGCCCATTCAATACCGTTTCACTGAACCGGCGCAGGTACTCTTCCTCGCTCAGACCATCGAGGAGGTGATCGAGAACCTCCGGCCCATCAAGGTTGAAATAGCGACGATAGAAATGGGGAAGAATTGCCTGATAAGCATAGAGCGAGGGACACCCCTGAAGCTCGATCAGCCGCGGCACAATGCTGCCTGTCCCGTCATCGACGAGCGCAAAATCGACCTGAACGAAGAGCGGATGACGCCCTTCATTTGGAACATCGAACTCACCCGGAATCGAACGACGCGAAATAGCAAGATATTCAGGCGTATCAAGCTGCGAGACAATCTGACGCGAGGCGGCCAAAAGCTCGTCTACCAGTGATTTCGGAAGAAAGACCGGAGTCTCACACGGGCGAAACTCGATTGGAGTCCCAACCTCCGCCTCCATTGCCCGCACAAACCGACGATAGGTATCATCGGTAAAATTGGCGTTGAATCGATCGCGCAGTTCTGGAATCACGGGACTTATCTTTTATACATCTTCATTTTCAAAATCTTCATCCTCAACGGTGTAAAAACAGCGTTGAAGGGGCCCGTGGTCAGGACTGTGCATCCCTCGACGCTGAATCCTTTGACTGAAGGTCTTTTCCAGGTTTAAAACGAATGGTGTTCCCCTCGGGAATGGCAACCTGGGTGCCGGTACGCGGATTGCGGCCAATCCCACGCTTGCGGGGCTTGACGACAAATACGCCGAATCCGCGCAGCTCAATCCGCTCTCCCCGCTGCATGGCCTTCTTCATCGCCTCGAAGAGCGCCTCCACTGCCGCCTCGGCCTTCATCTTCGGGACACCCGTCTTCTCTGCAACATTGGTGATGATATCCAGTTTGATCATGGACCCTCCCTGCGTGCTCCGGGCAGCGTTGGTTTCGTAATCTGTTGATTCCAATTGACGTAGACTTGCTCGAATCAATCCGGATTATAGAAACGGGTCGGGAGGGTGTCAAGCATAAGGTGAAGCTTGCGGTCGGGTAGCCCATCGGCTAGACTTCGTGCATCAGTCTGACCAAAAAGGAGAAGCCGTAACCGTGAGTGTCAAATCGGACCGTTGGATTATCAGAATGTGTCGTGAACAGGGATTGATCGAGCCGTTCGAGGAGCAGTTGATCAGGTCGGTCGATGGACGGCGGATAATCTCCGCCGGTGTGTCGTCCTATGGGTACGACCTGCGTCTGGCCCCGGACGGATTTCGTGTCTTCTCCCCGATTGTCAGTGCCGAGATCGATCCGAAGAACTTCGACGAGAACTCGCTGATCGAGGCGCCACTTCGAACCGCGACCGATGGATCGCGCTACTGGCTGCTGCCGCCTCTGTCTTATGCCCTTGGCGTCACGGTCGAAGCCTTCAACATTCCGCGTAATGTGATTGGGCTCTGCATGGGCAAATCGACCTACGCGCGGAGCGGGCTGATCGTCAATACGACCCCACTCGAACCCGGCTGGCGCGGTCGGCTCGTCCTTGAATTCTCCAACTCAGCCGACCTGCCGGTGCGTATCTACGCCAATGAGGGCATTGCCCAGGTCACTTTCTTCGAATCGGATGAGGAATGCGAGGTCTCATACGCCGATCGTTCCGGGAAATATCAGGATCAGAAGGGTCTGGTCACGCCAAGACTTTAGGCCTGAACTCGACCTAACGACAACGACCCCTCACCCG
>JBEIMN010000200.1:0-6123 GCA_040378705.1 Acidobacteriota bacterium | reverse complement strand
CTCAATGATCGATATCAGTGATGGACTGGCGCAGGATCTTGGCCACATTTGCGAGCAGAGCAACGTCGGGGCGATCATCGATCGCGAATCGATCCCCGTCTCGCCGCTTCTCTCGCTGGTCAGCGACAGTGCTGATGAGAGATTCAGGCTCGCGGCAAGTGGCGGAGAGGATTTCGAGCTCCTCTTCACCGCCGCACCGGAGGCGGAAGAGCCCCTGTGTCGACTGGTGGGGCCGGACCTGCCACTGACAAGAATCGGGACGATCACCGAACGGGGAGAAACTCCCGTCCTGCTGCGTGAACGTGAAGGCGTACGCCCACTCGACCTCTGCGGATACAATCACTTTGAAGATCGGTCACCATCTCCGCCGGCAACCAGTGAGGATTGAATCTGATCGGGCTGATCGGATTCATCGGGAGCGGGCTCAACTGATCAGCCCGTTACGAAAGGCGAAGCGGACCAGTTCGCCGGCGCTGTGAAGGTTGAGCTTCTCCATGATCCGGCCACGGTGGGATTCAACCGTATAGGTGCTGAGCCCAAGCGCCGTCGCGATCTCCTTGTTGGTCTTTCCTTCTGCAATCATCTGAAGAACCTCGCGCTCGCGTGTCGTCAAGAGGTCGATCGGGTCAGTAACGTGTTTCCGGTAATCGCTCAGAACCGCATCTGAGACCGCCGGGCTCAGATATCCCTGTCCCTGCGCGACCGCCCGAACAGCCGCCAGCAGATCCTGATCTCCCGCCTCCTTGAGCAGATAACCGCTCGCCCCGGCACGAAGGATTTCTCGAACGTAGACCGAGTCACGGTGCATGCTGAGGGCGAGAATCCGTGTTCGCGGCGAGATATTGACGATCCGACGAGTCGCTTCGATACCATTCAATTCCGGCATCGAAACGTCCATGAGCACGATGTCCGGGTGGAGAAGCTCTGCCTGTGCGATCGCCTCCCGGCCATTGGCAGCTTCACCGATGACCTCAAAGTCGGGCTCGGCGGAGAGGATCATGCGGAATCCCTGGCGAACAACGGCGTGGTCGTCGACCAGCAGAACGGTGGTTCTTTTTTCGTAGGTCATTGTTCGACTCCTGGCGCCGGCAGCTCCTGTGGAGGTCGAGCGGGGACACGAACGAGGACACGAACTCCTCGCTGATGACTGGCCTCATGGCTGGCCTGCTGACTCGCCGGATTACTGGTAAGCATGAAGGTGCCACCAAGCTGTTCGGCACGGGCGCGCATGCCGACGACCCCGAGGCTTGGCGCAATGCTCTGATCGCCAGGTGGTTTACGCAGCAGGCCGGTTCCATTGTCGGTGATCGTCAGAACGATCTGGTCTCCGGACATTCCCAGTTCGAGCCGTGCGCGCGTCGCGCCGGCATGACGAGCGATGTTGGTCAACGCTTCCTGAGTGATGCGGTAAAGATGGGTCTCGACATCATCGGCGAGCCTTCCGATCCCCTTGAAATCGGTCTCGACCACGATCCGTGTCCGCTCTTCGAAACGCCCCGCAAGCCAGCGCAATGCGGCTGGAAGCCCGAAATCGTCGAGAATGATCGGGCGGAGAAGTTGGGACAGCTCGCGTACATTCCCGATCGCATCGTCGAGAAGTGACAGACAGGCTCCGCGCCGTGCCGAGAGTTCCTGCGGTTGAATCGCCGAGAGCATGGCCTTCAATCCGGTCAGCTCCTGTCCAAGCTCATCGTGCAATTCGTGCGAGAAGCGGCGTGCAGCCTCCTCCTGGCCCCGGATCAGATGCCACGAGACACGGTTGATCTCCTTTCCCTGCCACGCGATGCGGCGCAGTGATTGGAGCGTGAAGCGGATCGTCACAATCGCGCAGGCGAGTGAGAGTATCAGCGCCCCCGCCAGCAATCCGCCACTCTCGCTGGCAAGCTCACTCGACGCACGCTCGATGCTGCGCCCGCCGGCCGCGGCCCGGAGGGTGTCGAGCTTCAGCGCGTCGTCGGTGAGCCGCACAAATTGATCGTATCGCTGCTGAACGAGCGGCAGCGCGGCCTCGCTCCCCCCCGGACTGTCGATCGCCTCGCGGATGGTCTTCGAGTAGATCTGCCCGGCCGTCGCCAGATCGTTCCAGAGCGGACTTGGAAGTATTCGTGCCCCCTCCCGCGTCAAACCAGGCAGTGATTGGTCGAACTCCTGCAGTTTTCCGATCGAACGCCCAGCTCCTGGCCGTGAAACAGCCAGCATCAGGGTGCTCGCGCGATGCTGCTCCAGCTCGAGCCCCTCAATCAGTTCCAGCGCGAAGAGATGCTCATCGACCAGGGCGTTGGCCTGGCGCTTGATCCCCTCCGCCTGCTTGAGCCCCAACCAGGCAAGTACCGCGAGTGTCCCGATGACCAGCGCAAATCCGGTCGTCAGAATCCAGAGCGGACGATGTGTCGAATTCATTGGCATGGTCGATTATTCCCATTCTCGTGTGATTTATGTCCCATTTTCCTGCCAATTGTAGCAGTAAATCGTACAAAACGTCTCCCCCCTGAAAACAGTAGTCTGGTATACCCGATCGAAGGGATACCAGAAGAGGGATCGATCGACTATTCTGCCCCAGCGTCCGGAAAAGGTAATCAATCTGTCTGAAAGAGGGTCAAGAATGGAATCAACGCAGGAGAACAACTGGAGAGCCGATCTCGGGGCTGGGTTTTTGGTGTTTCTGATCGCCCTCCCGCTCTGTCTGGGCATCTCAATGGCGAGTGGATTTCCGCCTGTCGCCGGAATTCTGACGGCGATCGTGGGCGGAATGGCAACCAAGTTCATTGGAAGTGCCCGATTGACGATCAAGGGACCGGCAGCGGGACTGATCGTTATCGCCCTTGGTGCGGTAACTGAACTGGGCAATGGCGATGCAGTCGTCGGCTATCGTCGGGCGATCGCGGTTGGCGCAGTGGCTGGCGTGTTGCAGATACTGCTTGCCCTTGGTCGCACCGGAGTCGTTGGAGAGCTGATGCCATCGGCCGTTGTCCACGGAATGCTCGCGGCGATCGGAGTAATCATTATTTCGAAGCAGGCGCATACGCTGATGGGAGTGACCCCGGCCGGCAAGGAGCCACTCCACCTTCTCGCTGAGATACCGCACAGCCTGACCGAGCTTAACCCGGAAGTCCTGGTGATCGGACTGATCTCACTCGCAATTCTCTTCGGGCTGCCATTGATCAAAAACAGATGGGCGCGCAAGGTACCCGGACCGATGGTTGTGCTGGCCGTCGCCGTTCCGCTTGGCTATATTTTCGACCTGCGCGATGAGCACAACTATTCCCTGCTTGGCCACGTCTTCCATCTTGGACCGAAGTACCTGATCAGGCTGCCGGGTTCGCTGCTTGGGGCATTATCATTTCCCGACTTTTCGCAGATCTTCACGGCGGTTTCGATCAAGTATATCGTCATGTTCACCCTCGTCGGGTCGATCGAATCATTGTTGAGCGTAACGGCCGTCGATTCGCTCGATCCGGAGAAGAAGTCGAGCGACCTCAATCGCGATCTGCTCGCGACGGGTGTCGGGAACACGATCGCCTCGATGATCGGCGGACTGCCGATGATCTCCGAAATCGTCCGCAGCAAGGCCAATATCGATAATGGGGCGAAGAGCTCGTGGTCAAACTTCTTCCACGGCCTGTTCCTGCTGCTCTCAGTGGCGCTGATCCCCGGGCTGCTCCAGCAGATTCCGCTCGCAGCGCTGGCGGCGATGCTCATCTACACTGGCTCTCGCCTCGCCTCGCCGAAGGAGTTTCAACACACCTACCGGATTGGAGCCGAGCAATTGCTGATCTTTGTCAGCACAATGCTGGTGACGCTGATGACCGACCTGCTGATTGGCGTCGGGGTCGGACTAGTCCTCGAGGTTGTTCTTCACCTCAGGAATGGTGCACCATTCAAGAGCCTTTTCCGCAGCATTCTGAGCGAGACGAAGGATGAGGACACGCTGACGATCGAGGTTCGGGACTCGGCGATCTTCACCAATTTCCTCGCTCTCAACAATCGTCTGCGCTCGATCGATGACTCAATCCGGCGGGTGGTGATCGATTTCGAGAATGCGTGGGTGGTCGATCATACGGTTCTAAACAAACTGGAAGGGACGGGTGGTCGCTGGGCCGACCGCGAGCTGGTTCTGACAGGGCTCGACAATCATCAGGCAATGTCGGAACACCGGCTGGCGACAAGACGTCGGGTTCGGCAGGAGGCGGTATAGCAGTATGAGCAGCAGCAGTTCGCACAGTGCCAGGGTTGAGTCCGGCCAGACCCCGGGGGAGCGTCTGGAGAAGGTGATCGGCCACGCCGCACACCTTCTCCCGGCACAGGGGCCGATCGGTGTCTTCATTCATCACAATACGCTGCATGCCTTTCAGCACCTTCCTTTCGAGAAGGCGGTGGTCGAGGCGGCAAAGCGGTTTGGAACCGAGCCGTTCCTGACGGAAGCGCATTACCGCGCCGAGGTCAGGCGTGGCCGGATCCAACTGGAGGACATCGACGCGGTTCTGAATGAAGAACCTGACGCGCCAATCTGGCCGCGAACGCTGAGTCGGAGGGAGTTGCGGCGGGCCCTGCTCTGGCCGGGGCTTCGTCGGTTCACCGCCGAAAATATCGAATGGGTAATCGAGGAGGATGGGTTGCTCGATCAGCTCCGTCCCGACCTGACGCCGCAGGTCAGATCGGCGATTCTCGGCAGCTTCGGTGATTCGAGCGAGTCGGCGAGTCTGACCGAGAAGCACGTTGCCCGGGCGCTCTTCGCCGCCTGCTACCGGCGCCTGCCCGAGCCTTCACTCCCCGAGTCGTGGATCCCGGCTCGTCCTCGTGACGGAGTGCTCGAACTGACTGGTGAGGATGCGGACTTTTACCTCAACCCACTGCTGATCAGACTCGCGGCGGCCTTCCTCGATCAGGGCCAGGCTTACTGGCCAATGCCCAACCGTGGAAAGGGATTTTACCTGGCGATTCGTGAACTCTTCGGACAGGAGAGCATCTACTCCGTGATGCCGGAGCGTGCACGGATGAACGGACTGCAGCAGCGTTTTCGTGAGCAGGCGGCCGCCGGGATGATGCCGATCGATGTCGTTCTCGCCTGCCTCGAGACCTTTGGAATTGAAGAGTCGGCGTGGGAGTCTTTCATTACCGCCGAACTTCTCGCGCTTCCGGGCTGGGCCGGCCTGATGTACCAGCTCGAGCAAGACCCTGGTCTCGCCCCACACGAGCCACTTCCCTGCTCGCTGCTCGACTTCCTCGCTGTCCGGTTGACGATGATGGAGATTGTCATCACCAATCTCTGGAGAACGGCCGGCAAAGCGGGAAATTCAAGGACGCAATGGCGGCAGCCGATCAGCCCGCGAGTATCGATCGAATCAGAGCATATGGCAGCGGTCGCCAATCTGTATGACGCGGCACAGCTTCTCGGCCTCTCCGCCGGTCTGATCAGCTCGCTGAGTGAAATGGAGTTCCATGGCCTTCTCGAGGAGCTGAAGAGCTTTGACGACTTCGAGCGTCGGCGGCTCCTCCACCTCGCCTACGAGCGCCGGCACGAGCGCGAAGTTCTCGCTCCCTTAAACTCGCACCGGCGGACAATCGACCCGAATGGATCGAACGGCACCGTTCAGCGGCCACGTGCACAGGTCTTCTTCTGCATCGACGAGCGCGAAGAGTCGATGCGACGGGCACTTGAAGAGACTGCCCCCGAGGTCGAGACGCACGGAGCAGCGGGATTCTTCGGCGTCGCCGTCAACTATCGCGGACTCGATGATGCGCACGGCGCGGCATTCTGCCCGGTTGTCATCACTCCACAACACGCCGTGATTGAGAAACCGGCCGGAGATGACAGGCATCTCGACCAGAAACGCCAGCAGCGGCGCAAGCTGTGGGCAGATCTGACCCATAATTCATTCATCGGATCGCGGACCCTCGTTCGCGGCTGGATTGGGACAATGGGACTTGGGATGATCTCGCTCTTTCCGCTGCTGGCACGTGTGCTGGCGCCACGCCATTCCGGTCTGCTCTATCGCTGGCTGAGTGACCGTTTCCTGCCCGATCCGCGCACAGAGCTTACGCTGATGCGGGAGGATGAGAGTGATCATCACGTCTCCGACGATCTGCTGATTGGATTCACGATCGAGGAGAAGGCGGTGCGCG
>JBEIMN010000199.1:0-6164 GCA_040378705.1 Acidobacteriota bacterium | reverse complement strand
TTGCCATCCAGTACGCCCCGACCGCCAACTGGAAATTGAATGCAGCGGTCACGCCCGGGCGTATCCGCGCCCACCAGGCAATCGAAGAGTTCAAGACGGAGAATATACAGACCAGCCTGGAACTGGCTTCGCCTGAGGTTGCCTTCAATGGCACGCCACAACTCGATCGAAGTCAGCGCTACGAAACAGGTATTGTCAGGACTTTTCGTGATGGCAGATCGGCCATCGAGGGATCGGCCTTCTATGATCTGATCTCCGGCCATGGAGTTGGAGTCATGGCGCTTCCGCTCGAGGCATCGCCAGAGATCGAAGCGGCCTTTCAGCGGATCGCAAACCAGGTGACATCGATGAATGGGGCGGCTCGCGGGACACGATTGATGTACCGCCAGCATATCGGTTCACGACTGACGGCGTCACTGGGCTACAGTGCCGGAAGCGGCAGCCGATTCCAGCACCAACTCGGCAAAAACCTTAAGCCCGCACAGCTTTTCCGTGATGGATTCTTTCAGGTAGCGACGGCCAAGCTTGATCTCGATCTCTCCGACCAGAGTGGAACGCGGGTCTCGACGGTGATCAGGCTCTCTCCAACGGCGGTCATCTTCGCGATCGATCCCTTTGCCGGTCGAATGAGCGTCTACGATCCAAATATCAACATCTATGTGACACAGGAACTTCCGAGTTTCGGGCTGCCAATCCAGTGGCAGGCGATCGTCGACCTCCGGAACCTGCTCAATCAGACGACGTCGGTCGAAGATGGGGCGGTCCAGTTGCTGGCGACTCGGAACAGTCGGACGATTCGTGGAGGCCTCGCGTTCCGCTGGTAATGGCGGATGCGGCTGCGGAAGCTGAGATTCAGGCACACCGTGCATATTCATTATTTTGCATAATACCCGGAAAAATGGATTGGACTGGCGCGAGGACAGGGTGGAGGCTGGAAGTGACTGGAAGTACTTTAAAGGGCTATCTCCAGTTCTTACAATAGTTTGGAAAAACAGAACTATCCGCGGGTCTGGAATTTTTAGCAGGTACGCCAGTTGCGTAACTCTAATCTTTAGTTACTCCCTGCCAGATTGAGCAGGACGGAAAACAGATCGGTGTCCCGGGATCAGAGGGGCAAAAGTCAGGCCGGACGTCTGGCGTAAGTCAGGATTTAAGACAGTGAGTCCGCAATCAGGAACAACCAGGGTTACGACAAGAACGATGCTGCTGCTCTTTGCGGCACTGGTCGCGCTGGGGAGTGGGGTCTTCAATTTTCGTGACCGATTGCAGCAAAAGCAGGTCCCGACCGACGGAGTAGCCTGGCGTGATGAGCCGGGGCTCGGGGTTCGTGCCGGGCAGGTCGAGCCTGGCAGTCCGGCGGCGCTTGCCGATGTGCGACGCGGTGACTATCTGATCGGAATCAGCACGACCGGCAGCGAGCCATTCGAAATGGTTGAGGAGGCTCAGCACGTCCAAATCTACCTCGATCAGGCGAAGGACCAGATGTCACAGGGAGCCCCGCTCGCGCTCAGCTACTGGATCGAGCGGCGAAATGATGCCGGGGATACGATCCTCCGCGAGGGGATTGCCGATCTCGACCACCTTCAGATGCGCGAGACATTTCTCCTGCGGGGCAGCTATCTCGCCCTGGTCGGGCTGATCTATCTCGGAGTCGGGCTCTATTTTCTGTTGAAGCAGGGGCGTGCGCCATATGTCACACACTTCTTCATGGTCTGCCTGCTCGCGTTTATGGCCCACTTCTATAGCCCGACGATCGAAATGCGAACCCATTTCGACAAGGCGATCGACCTTGCGGACACATTGGCACTGATATTTCTGGCGCCGCTGCTGATCCATTTCGCGGCCATCTATCCGAGCCGCTACTCACTCTTCCGGGAGCGGCGCTGGGCAGCGCTCGGTTGCTATGGGCCGGCAGTTCTGCTGATGACGATCGCGCTGCTGCTGCGTTTCGCTCCGCTGCGGGCCTTCCTCATCTTTCCGGCCGTCAACCTGCGGAGCGGGCTGAACCGAATCGAGCTGCTCT
Source organism: Acidobacteriota bacterium (assembly GCA_040378705.1). Lineage (GTDB taxonomy): Bacteria > Acidobacteriota > Blastocatellia > RBC074 > RBC074 > CAIOZW01. Next base: position 4,141 of record JBEIMN010000199.1, on the reverse strand, counting down.
TCTTCTCACTTTCGCTGATCGCGAGTGCGCTGCTCTTCATCCGCACCTTCCGTGCCGCGCGTTCGATCGTCGTCCGCCAGCAGTTGAAATGGGTGATGTGGGGGATGAGTATTGCGGCGACGACCTTTGCGCTCTTCTATCTCCCCTCTTTTCTGGCCGTTCAGTCAGTCGCCTCGGTGTTGACACTGACGGCACTCGCACCGCTGATCCTCGTTCCGGTAACGCTTGGGTACTCGATCGTCCGCTATCGACTGATGGACGTCGATGTCGTCATGCGCCGGTCATTCGCCTATATTGTTGCAACACTGTCTGTCGCCGCGCTATTCGGTTCGGTTATGGCGATCAGCTACGAGGTGCTCCGCTCGCTCATTCCGCAGGAAGCGACGCTGCTGATCGCGGCAGTAACGATGTCGATCATTGCCATGCTCTTCGCGCCGGTCAAAAACTGGGTTCAGGAGCGAATCGACCGGATGTTTTATGGTGAAAAATACGACTACCGGCTGACATTGCAGGACTTTGGGCGGACGCTCTCATCGACGACCGAGCTGGATCCGCTACTGGTCAGCCTGACGCGACGATTGAAAGAGGTCTTCTCGATCGACCGGCTGGCAATCTTCATCGAGGATCGGCGCCTGGTCTCCGGATTCAAGATTGCGCGGGCGGAGGGTAATGGGCAGGAGATAGTGCTGCCGGCGGATTTCCATCGCCAGCTTCGCGAACACAGCATTGGAACCGGCATCGTCCGTGTCGATGATATCGAACAGGAAGACGGGGCGGCGAATGGTGAGCTGCTGCCGGTTTCGAGAAATGCGTTCAGCTACTACGTTCCATGTGCCGCGCGGTCACGGATTGTCGCCGTCATCGCACTGGGCCGAACAATCGATGGCGCGCTCCTCTCGTCGGAGGACATGGCGCTGCTCCGCGCCATCTCAGGCTATGTGGCAGTCGCGATCGAGAACGCGCTCCTGCTCGAAGAGCAGGGCCGGCGAGCGAAGGAACTCGCCAAACTGAAAGAGTTCAACGAAAACATCATCGAATCGATCAATGTCGGAGTCCTCGTCATCAACCTCAGCGGACGGATCACCAACTGGAATGGGGCGCTCGAGAACATCTATGGCCTGCGGCGTGAGCAGGCAATCGGTGAGCGGATCGGGGAGGTCTTCGAACCGGGTATCCCGCGAACATTGCGCGAAATCATGAACGTGGGCGATCTCCAGGCGGGCCAGCCTGCAAATATCTACAAGTTTCGAACGAAGTCCTTCGATGGGCGTGACCTGATTCTGAACATCTCGCTTGCGCCATTGCAGGGCCGGAACGGTGAATTCGAAGGGACGCTGGTCGCGATTGAAGATGTAACCGAGCGGATACGGCTCGAGGAGCAGCTCCAGCAGAGCGATAAGCTATCCTCGATCGGACTGCTTGCCGCCGGTGTCGCGCACGAAGTCAACACACCTTTGACCGGCATCTCATCATATTCTCAGATGCTGATGCAGCAGATGCCAGAGAATGATCCGCGACAGGTGCTGCTGCAGAAGATCTACCGCCAGACCTCGCGCGCCTCCTCGATCGTCAACAACCTGCTCAACTTTTCGCGTGTCAGTGATTCGCGATTCGTCGCGATCGACCTCAACCGGGTTCTTGATGACACCATCCAACTGCTTGAGGCTCAATTGCACAACACGCAGATTGAGGTCGTTAAGCGCTACGGTGAGAACCTGCCACCGGCTCCCGGCAACGCGCCAAAACTTCAGCAGGTATTTATGAACCTGATCCTGAATGCGCGTGATGCGATGCCGCGTGGTGGCCAGCTGGAGATCTCGACCGGCTTCGATGAGGATTCGATCACGATCTGCTTCCGGGATACCGGGGAGGGGATCTCTCCCGATCATTTGTCACGCATCTACGACCCGTTCTTCACCACCAAGCAGATCGGTAAGGGAACGGGACTCGGCCTTGCCGTCAGCTATGGCATCGTTCAGGATCACGGTGGTCAGATCACCGTCGAGAGCAGCTCCGGTGAAGGGACACGCTTCCTGATCAGACTCCCACTCGTGACCGTACATCCGGCCTTTGACTCAAGCCATCCTCCGCTGGCGACAGCCAGTGACTGAGGCCAGCAACAATAGTCTCGATTCACTATTTGCCCGACTCGCTACCGGCCCATCCACCCGCCATCGACCACCATCAGGTGCCCGTGGACATAGTCGCTCGCGCGCGATGAGAGAAAGACTGCCGCGCCGGCCAGATCGTCCGGCTCGCCCCAGCGCCCGGCCGGGATGCGCTCGAGAATCTGTCGGTTCCGTGTCTCATCTTTCTGCAGAGCTGCCGTGTTGTCTGTCCGCATATATCCAGGCGCGATTGCATTGACATTGATCCGCTTCGAGGCCCATTCATTGGCCAGGGCCCTGGTCAACTGCGCCACACCTCCCTTGGCGGCCGCATATCCGGGAACCGTTATCCCACCCTGGAAAGAGAGGAGTGAGGCGATATTGACGATTTTTCCGTCTCCACGTTCGAGCATATGGCAGCCAACGAGCTGCGAGAGGCGGAAGATGCTCGAGAGATTGACCTCGATCACTGCGTCCCAGTCATCCCACGGATGTGTGGCGACCGGTGCGCGCCGAATCATTCCGGCGTTGTTGATCAGAATATCGATTCGACCAAAGCCGTCGAGGGCCTCCTTCACGAGCTGTCCGGGCGTCTCCCGATCGCGCAGATCCCCGACGACGGCCAGACTCTGCCGGCCAAGAGCGCTAATCCGATCAACCGTTCCCCCCGGACTTCGTGTATTGCCGTGACAGGCGACATCCGCCCCTGCCTCCGCCAGCGCAAAGGCGATCGCCGCCCCCAGACCAGCCGAGGAGCCAGTCACCAATGCCACTTTTCCATCAAGTCGAAATTGGTCAAGTATCATTTGAGTAGTCTCGTGTAATCGATGTTCAGGATGTCGTCCAGATGTGCGCGAAGTTGTACCCGATAAATAATATTCGGGACAAAACCCGGCACAAAAAATAGCGCGGAGCAGTTGATGATCCCGCCGGGATATTCAATCGCTCCGCGCTATTTTTGTCAATTCAGCCAATGGCCGAACCGGTTTACTACTTCTTCCGTTTGGCCTTCCAGGTTCCGGAGAATCCGCCGGCTTCCCACTTGCCACCCATCTCATCGGCACTGATCCGCTTACCGGTCAGCGGAATCGGGCCCTGTCCCTGATAGGTTGCCGTCAGGTTGACCACATCGGGATCCTTGACCTGGATCTCGACGATATTGAGATCACCGGCGACCGGAACTTCGGTCACCAGTTTATCGCCACTCTTCTTGATGACCAGTCCAAGCGTGAACTCGCCCTGACCGTCAGCAACTATCGTTGTATCGTAGCTGCCCTCGATCCCACTCGTTACACCAGCGGAGACTGCCGGTACTGGCGCCGCCGCGGGAGCAGCCGCCACCGAACCAGCGGCCACTTTCTGCGTCGCGATCATGTTTCCCTTCATGTCGCCCGCCGTCCACTGGCCTGTAATCTTGCCCGCTTCGTAACTCCCGGCGATGATGACTGAGGTTCCACCGGCGTCCGAGGTGATCTTAACCTTGTTCGCGGGGTCGACCACGACCTCTGTCACTGACAAAGGCATGGCGGCATCCTTGATCTCGCCCTTCCATTTACCGTTGTCAAGCTTGAGAATTATCTGAAATTTCAACTCGCCAAGATCACTGCTGCTCGCCGTCACATCATAGGCGCCCTCGACCGGATGTGACTGTGCCATTCCGGTCAGGTTACCCATCACCGTCAAAGCCAGCGCAAAAGCGACCATCACCAACATTCGTTTGCCCATATTACCTGCTCCTTTTGATCTTTTCTGACCCTTCTTCACCACTTTCAACCACAATCCATCATAATTCGCGCAGAATTCGCGATATCTTCGGAGTCTACAACCCGTATCTGCAGAAAACAAGAGGCTCAAGCGCGAAGCGGCCTGAACAAGTGGGACCGGCCACAATACCGGGTCCCACTCGTCCAGCCTTTCAGAGCTGGTCAGATCTGGTCAGATCTGGTCAGAGCTGGCTATCGATCCTCGCCAATCCGCATTCCGTAGAATGAACGGTAGACGAAGAAGAACGAAATCAGCAGGAAGACTACCGC
>JBEIMN010000198.1:0-6170 GCA_040378705.1 Acidobacteriota bacterium | reverse complement strand
TTCCCGGCCCCGTTTGGCCCAAGAAGCCCAACCACCTCACCTGATTCGATCCCGAGCGTCAGTGAGTCGAGCGCCCGCCCGCGTCGCTTCCTGAGCAACCCGACCGAATAGTCGAGGGTCAGATTTTCGATCTCGATCTTCATCATCAGCCGCTGAGTCTCTCTTGCCGCCCAGTTACTGTGTCAGGCTACTGTGTCAAGTTACTGTTCAGGCTACTGTTCAAGTTGATCAAGCTGGAAGCGGCTCACTTCACGAACGAACGGATCGTCCGTGCTCTCGATGAGGCGGCGAAAGATGATCCGCGCCGTCTCGACCTCCCCACCCTGCCCAAGCGTAATCGCCGCCATCGGCTCGATCCAGGCCGGAGCTCCGGGGAGCGCCGCGGCCTGCTGCCACGCGAGCGCCGCTTCACGATAACGTCCCGCCCGCCAGCAGATGAAGGCGAGGTCGGCCCGCAGTCGCCACTCACGAGGGTTTTCACGAATCCCGTCAGTGACGAACCTCCACCCTTCCCCCGGATCTGACAGATCTGCCTCCCCAAGGAAGAAGGCTCCGAAACGCCACGCCGCGAGCTGCTGCGGATCGAGCGCCACCGTGAGCCGCAGTAACCCGGCCAGTTGCGGCATCCGCCGCAGATCGAGCTTTTCCTGCTCACGCGCCCGCCGCCCAAAATAGTTGAGCGTCCGAATCCAGTACCAGTCAGCAAGAACCGCCTGAAACCCACCCGCCAGCAGACGCGCCACACGTGCCGGAATCACCGCTTCCGCGGCCGTCACCTCTGCACCGGTCGACTCCCCGACCAGACGCAGCTCACGATCGAGCCAGGCGCGAAGCGGGACGCTCAACGCCAGCAACAGCGGCAACGCGATCAGCCACCCTCGACTCTGTCCTGATCGACGCTGACTCATCACCGGATATCTCTCCGCTCAAAGACGGCAATCGTCGCACAGATGATCACCGCCAGCGCAACCACCGCGTAAAGAATCAGCCCGCCCGCCAGCCGCGCCGTGATCGTACCACCATACCCGGCCGCAGCAATGTAGTTGAAGCTTGCCAGATCCGGGACCAGATAATAGATGACACGAAAGATCGATCGGACGACCGGCCCCGCCCCCTCCACGATCCCCTTCAGCTCCGGCGCCGAGCGGCCAATCATCGTCAGCAGCAGAGCCAGAACCATCGCCAAAAGCTGATTCGTAAAGCTCGAAAAGAAGAGCGCCAACGCGAGAATAATCAGCAGTTCGAGGCAGATCAGGCCAATGACCGGCCAGAGCGCGCCCACCCCACCCACTTCACCCCCCACGATCAATCGTTCGAAGATCGCGAGAATCGCCCCCATCCCCACCGTTGCCACCAGCAATGCCGCCCCAAGCCCCGCAAATTTACCGAGAATCAGCTCGCCTCGTCGCAACGGTCTGGCCAGCAGGAAATTAATGACCCCACGCTCGATCTCCACCCGTGCAAGGCTTGTCCCGAGGAAGAGCGCCAGCATTATCCCGATCAGCGTCAGCAAAGATAGCCCGACGTCGATCAATATCTTCCGCTCGAGTCCAACCGCCACATATCCGCCCGCCAGCGCGACGACCGGCAGCAACACAACGTAGATTGGCAGCACCACCAGCCAGCGCTCACGGATCGTCTCCCGAAAGGTGTTGACAGCGACAGTTAAGATCTTTATCACAGCTACAACTCCGGTCCGCGTCAGGCAACACAAGCGGCAATTTGGCCAGCAATTTGGCCAGCAATTTGGGCGTTATTGCGCAGCAGCGAGACATTGGCCCGCAACGAACGACCATCCGTTCGCCGCGCAATGCGCGCCAGCAGATACGGCGTCACCGCCTTACCCGTCACCCCCTCCGACTCCGCCGCCGCGAGCGCCTCGTCGATCACTGCCCCAATCTCGTCGGCGGGAATCTCATCCACCGCCGGAACCGGAGCAACAACCAGAATCCCGGTCGTAAAACCGAGCCCCCAGTGCGCTCGTGCAATCGCCGCCACCTCCGCCGCCGTCTCGACCCGGCAATCGACCGGCAAACCGCTGCTCCGCGAATAGAAGGCCGGCAACTCCTTCGTCCCGTATCCGATTACCGGCACCCCGAGCGTCTCGAGCACCTCCATCGTCCGCGGCAGATCGAGAATCGCCTTCGCTCCTGCACAGACAGTCACCACCGGATAACGGGAGAGCGCCAGCAGATCGGCCGAGAGATCGAAGCTCTTCTCGGCTCCACGGTGAACACCACCAATCCCCCCCGTCGCGAAGACGCGAATCCCGGCCCCTGCCGCGAGGTGAAGGCTCGCCGCCACCGTTGTCGCTCCCCAGCGCCTCCGGCTGACCACCTCTGCCATGTTCGCCAGGTTGACCTTCACCACGTCCCCGCGCCCGGCCAACTCCCGAAGCTGCGCCTCACTAAGCCCGATCACCGGCTCACCGGCGACGATCGCCATCGTTGCCGGTATTGCCCCACTCCAACGAACCTCCGCCTCACACCCCAACGCCGTCGTCAGATTCTCCGGCGCCGGCAAACCGTGCGCAATGACGGTAGACTCCAACGCCACCACCCCGGCCCCCGCCCGGACAGACTCCTTGACCACTTCAGCCAGTGAAACCATCTCCCCTGCTTCCATTCTCTTGAAATTAGTTCCCGTCAGACTTATCCTCAAACTCTGGTTCAGCTTAGCCTAATCGCAACCCAGTGCCAAGTTACGACGCACCGGGCAAGGAGTGTTTATGAAGAGACAAGTTCTGGCACTGATACTCGGGGGTGGGCAGGGATCTCGCCTCTTCCCCCTCACACAGGAACGCTCCAAACCTGCCGTCCCACTCGGCGGAAAATACCGGCTTATCGATATTACAGTCTCAAACTGTATCAATTCCGGAATCCACTGCATCTACGTCCTGACACAGTTCAACTCCGCCTCTCTCAACCGGCACATCGCCCAGACCTACCGCTTCAGCGGCTTCTCCGACGGCTTCGTCGAGATCCTTGCCGCCGAGCAGACGCCGGAAAACAAGAGCTGGTTCCAGGGCACCGCCGACGCTGTCCGCCAGGTCATGATGCACATCAACGATTTCGATCCTGAACACGTGCTCATCCTCTCGGGTGACCACCTCTATCAGATGGATTACCATCGATTCCTCGATCGCCACCGCGAAACCAATGCCGACGTGACGATCTCCGTCATCCCAACCGATGAATCACGCGCCTCCAGTTTTGGGCTCGTCAAGACCAACGAGCGCGGCGAGATCGTCGAATTTCGCGAGAAACCACCTGCCGCCGATCTGCCAAACATGGTTGTCGATACCACCAGCCTCGGACTCAACGCCGCCGAGGCCAGCTCACGCTGCTACATTGCCTCCATGGGCGTCTACATCTTCCGCATCGCGGCACTCCGCGAACTTCTCGCCGATGGAAGATATACAGACTTCGGTGGTGAGGTCATCCCGGCCGCCATCAAAAAATATAAGGTCCAGGCGCACCTCTTCGACGCCTACTGGGAAGACATCGGAACAATCCGATCATTCTTCCACGCCAACCTCGATATGGCCGCCGTGCTGCCCAAATTCAACCTCTTCAATGCCGTCGCCCCGATCTATACCCGGCAAAGATTTCTTCCAAGCAGCAAGTTCGTCGAATGCCAGATCGAAAAATCGCTCGTCTCCGAGGGCAGCATCCTCAATCACGTCTCAATCTCCGATAGCATCATCGGCATCCGTTCCCGCATCGAAAAGGGTTCCCGGGTCGAGCGGACGCTTATGATGGGAGCCGACTACTACCAAAGCATCCAGGATCTCAACGACGACCAGCGAGAGGGCCGCCCACGCCTCGGTATCGGCCAGAATACGATAATCCGCAACGCCATCATCGACAAAAATGTCCGGATCGGCTCCAACTGCCGCATCCTCAACGAGGCCGGCATCGAGTATCACGATGGCGACAACTACTTCATTCGCGAAGGGATCATCGTCATCCCGAAAGGCGCCACGATTCCCGATGGAACCGTCATCTGAAACCCAATCAATCAACGTGTCAGCTTCAAATAATCCAGATAATTCCGGGTTGCGCCAGCCCGAACCGGAAATACCCCGACCAGGCGGGGTCATTGCGCGCCTCCACTACCTGTTCACATTCGTCGTCGGCGCCGTGCTAATGCTGATCATCGGAATTCCGATCATCTTCTGCAGCATGCTCGCGCGGGCCATCTTCGGTATCGAGGACTTCGTCTTTCCGGTCGGAAAGCGTGCGGTCAAAATCTTCGTCCGCGCCGCCGGCGCGCACGTCCGCATCTCCGGCCTCGAGAATGCTGATCCGACTCAGACCTTCGTCTTTGTCGCCAACCATCAGAGCAATCTCGACCCGGCGATTCTATTCTCCTGGCTTAATCATAACGTCGGCGGAATCGCCAAGAAGGAGCTGGAAAAGATTCCCTTTTTCCGACAGGGCTTCTCCGTCGCCCACATCGTCCCCATCGATCGCAAGAACCGCGAGAGCGCCATCGAGAGCACCAGGCGCGGCGCGGACGAGCTCCGAAAGGGTCACAGCCTGATGGCCTTTCCCGAAGGTACTCGGAGCGTCGATGGCCAGCTCAAACCTTTTAAGAAGGGCGTTTTCTACATGGCCGTCGAGGCCGGTGTTCCCGTCATCCCCGTCGTCATCAACGACACCAGACTGGTCATGCCCAAGATCGGCGGGATCGTCATTCCCGGCACCGTCTCCATCCAGATACTTCCCCCGGTAAGCACCATCGGGTACACCCTCGGAAACGTCCAGGAACTGGTCGACCAGGTCAGGGACCTCATCCTCCCGCTCGTCACCACGGATCAGAACTCAAGCCGATAGAGCATCACGTAGACTAATACACCCGTAACCGAAACATAGAGCCAGAGCGGCAGCGTCCAGCGCGCAATTTTGCGGTGGCCCGCCACGTCGCCCTTCAACGCCCGCGCAAAGGTGAGCAGGATCAGCGGGAGAATGACGACTGCCAGAACCGTGTGGGTCCCCAGAATCGTCAGATAGAAGGTTCGCCACGATCCCGTTCCCGGAAAACGTGTCGATCCATGATTGTAATGATAGTAAAGGTACGAGGCGAGAAAGAGCGAGGAGGTCAGGAAGGCACTGACCATGCAGATGCGATGGGCAGTGATCTTCCGGCGGCGAATAAGAAGCCCGCCAGTCACCAGCAATATCGCACTCGTGCTGTTGAGGAACGCATTGAGCAGCGGCAGATCGGATATTGTCATTATTGCCTCATTTCCAGATGAAGACCAGTAACCACAGGTAGAGCCAGAGGACATCAAGAAAATGCCAGTAGAGGGCCGTGATGTCGACCGCGACGCGGCGGCGAAGCACCGTCCAGTTTTCAAGCCGCCGCTTCAGAATATAGGCCATTCCCCAGAGGCCACCAAGCAGGTGCGCTCCGTGGAGCGCGGTAAAAATATAGGCGTAGCCGCTGCGAAAATTGCTGCCAACATAGAATCCAGCCTCCTGCAGCGTCCGCCAGGCCAACAACTGCGCCCCCAGAAAGGCGAGGCCCAGCGCCAGCGTCACCATCATCAAGATTCGAAAACGGCCCTCCCTCCGCTTCCGTAACGCCCGCCGCCCCGCCTCCATCGTCAGGCTGCTGATCACCAGCAGTCCGCTGCTGACCCAGAGGACTCCCGGCATGATGATCGGCTTTCTTCCCGCTCCATTATAAAAATAGAGCACATTGAGCGAAACGAAGAGAATCGTCATGCTGACCATCGCCAGCCACATGCCGATACGATAGCCCTCCGGTGGCGGTGTCCGCTCGGGCTCGGAAGGCTGCCCTCCCGGCCTCCACCTCCCCGGCCTCCATGGCTTGAGCAAAAGGATCTGTGGGTTGAGGAGGAGGTGGCGGCGGCGGCGCTTGAACCGGTCGTTTGCGGGGTCGACCTCGTCTGCGTTGAGCTTTCAAAGGTAACCGGCGATGCCGATGTCGCCAGGGGTCCTTGCCTGAAGGAGCCACAACGTATAGGCCTCGGCAAGGCCCGACGGGGATGGCCGTCAATTCTAAAAAACAACAATGGAAATCAACACAGGGCTGGTGCAACCCCGCCGGCCGCAGGGCGGCCGGCGGGGTTGTTGTTCCCCCCAGCTCGGGGGCCCATGATCGCTGCGCGGTGTGGTGTGAGGGGCCCGCCCTGCAGGCGG
>JBEIMN010000197.1:0-6176 GCA_040378705.1 Acidobacteriota bacterium | reverse complement strand
CGGTTGCCACGCCAGTTGGCCGGGCGGGGCACATTGACGCTCTCGCTGGAGATAGAGGGGATGCTCGCCAACCCTGCGCGGGTGGCAATCAAGTGAAGCGGTGGCGATGAGTGGTCGTGATCGGGCTTACATCTTGTCGAAGCGACGATAGTGGACATCGCGCAGCAGGTTGACTGAGCGATTGGCATTCTCGAATAGATCACGAATGGCGAGATAGTCCTTGCGTTCAAGCGCTTCGTGAAGCTGTTGAAGCTGGATCAGCAGCCGACTGAGGCTCTCATTCAGATTCTGATGGTTGGTGATGAGGATGTCGCGCCAGATGGCGAAGGAGCTTCCGGCGAGACGTGTCATATCGCGCCAACCACCGGCGGCCATCTTTCTTGCAAGGTCGATCTCGGACAATGTGGCGTCCGATCCGGGTGACGGGAAAGGATCGATGAGCAGTGTGGCAAGGGTGCTGGCAAGTATTTGAGGCAAGTGGCTGACGAGTCCGACGGCGCGATCGTGTTCATCGGATGACATTTGAAGCGGGCGCGCGCCGATCGTCTCGACAAGTTCGATCAGGCTGGCGAGTCGCGATGCGGAGTCGGAAGCGATAATCGCCCAGGTGGCGCGATCGAAGAGGTCTGCGCGGGCATATTCGACTCCGCTATGCTCGCTTCCGGCCATGGGATGACCGCCGATGAAGTCGACTCCGACCGGGAGTGCTTCGATCGCGACGCGGCATATTTCCGATTTGGTGCTGCCGGCATCGGTGACGATCGCCCCGGGTCTGATCAGGGATGCTCGACGGCGCAAAAAATCGATGATGCCACCGATCGGGGCGGCGAGAAAGATCAGGTCGGCCCCGCAGACTCGACCTTCGTCAAAGCAATCTTCGCGGGCGTCGACCACTCCGCGCTCGACGGCGAGCCGGGTCTGCGGTTCGGCATCAAAGGCGGTCAGGCGCCCCTTGAATCCCGCCCGGCGGAGCGCGAGCGCAAACGACCCGCCAATCAGCCCACACCCAACGATACAGATATGTGAGTTGTCGGCAAGGAGACTCACATTGACCTCTCAACGGCCGGGGCGATTCGCTCGAATTGATCCATCAGCGCGTGGAATTGCGGGATGGTCATCGACTGTGCACCGTCACTGAGCGCGCGATCCGGGTCGTGATGAAGTTCGAGCATCAGTCCATCGGCGCCGGCGGCGAGGGCGGCACGGGCGAGCGGAGCGACCTTATCGCGACGGCCCGATGAGTGGCCGGGATCTATCATCACCGGGAGGTGTGAAAGGCTTCTGATGACCGGCACGGCAGAGATGTCGAGGGTCAGATTGGTGTATGGTTCAAAGGTCCGAATGCCAGCCTCGCAGATGATGACGCGGTGATTTCCGCCCGACATCAGATAGTCGGCGGAGATGAGCGTCTCCTCGATCGTCGAGGATTCGCCTCGGGTAAGGATGACCGGCTTCTCCTGGCGTGCCAGCTCGCGCAGAAGCGCAAAGTTTCGCATCTGCCCTCCACCAACACGGATGATATCGACATAGCGGTCAAAGAGCGGGATCTGGCTGTTTTCGGTAATCTCGGATGAGGTGAGCATTCCGTGGTTCGTCGCAACCTCGCGAAGAATCCGCAACCCCTCCTCGCCCAGCCCCTGGAAGCCGAAGGGGTCGCTGCTGCTGCGCGTCACGTTACCGGAGAGTATCCCGAGGCGGCGGGAAGCGAGCGCACTGGCGATTAATTCAAGCTGGGCTCGACTCTCGATGGTGCCCGGACCGGCCATGACAGTCCAGTTCCCTTCACCAATCAGAAGATTTCCAACCTCGATTCGCGTTCCTTCGGGGCGGAAGGCCCGCGCCGCGAGCTTGAATGGACTGCTGACCCGAACGACTTTGTTGACGCCGGCCAGAAGTTCGAGGCCGCGCAGATCGGCCAGCCGCGAGCCAACGGCGCCAAGAATGGTATAGCGCGCTCCGGTCGAGCGGTGAATGTCGAATCCAAGCTGTACCAACCGATCGACGACCGAGACGATCTGATCGTCGGTCGCGTTCTCTTCCATCACAATGATCATGGCTTTAATTCACCTCCGGGGTCACCTCCGGCGAGATCGGGGTTGTTTGGGGATTGGCTGGCGTGGATTCGCTCGATCCGTCGCGCTTCGTCGATCACCCTTTCGAAGAGGCGCCTGATCGCTTCGGGATCGAGTGGACCACGATTGGCGGCGGTGACGTTGGCAATCACCTGCGCTTCGCGCTTCGGCGAGTATATCTCCAGCGCGAGCCGCTTTTTGATGTGTCCGATCTCGATCGCGCAACTGGTTCGCTCATTGAAAAGTCTCACCAGCTCCTGATCGATCTCATCAATTCGACGGCGCCAGCCATCCATCTGCTCTTGATCACTCTGTTCGAAGTCTGCCATATCAGGTTACAAGTCTGCGCCGGATTGACCAGCATGAGATCGGTAAACGGTTAAAAATCGCTCAGTCAGTGCCCTTCAGCTCTCTGGCGAGAGCCGCGACACGCGGAACGATCTCGTCGGTTCCGATGTACTTCTCGATTTCGAAGACGAGTCGGCTTCCGACCACTGCGCCATCGGCATAGTCCCAGACTTCACGCACCTGGGACGGAGTCGACACTCCAAATCCGACGACGACCGGAAGCGGGCTCCGTGATCTGACACGACCGACAAGCGAGCGAACCTCAGACGAGAGATTCTCGCGTGTGCCAGTCACTCCGGTGCGTGCGACAACGTAGATGAAGCCAGAAGCATTATCGGCAATCATACCAATGCGTTCATCGGTCGAGGTCGGAGCGACCAGAAAGATGGTGTCGATAGCGGATCGACGCATGAGCTGGACAAAATCGGTCGCCTCCTCCGGAATCAGGTCTGTAATCAGGACACCATCGACCCCGGCCATCCGGAGTCGCTCGCCCAGGTTATCCTGCTCGATCTGGAGGAGTGGATTATAGTAGGTGAAGAGAACGATCGGAACATCACTGACCTTCCGGAAGCGCTCGACGATTGGCAGGATGTCGAGCACTCCGAGTGGCCGGACCAGTGCGCGCTCCGAGGCACGCTGGATTACCGGACCATCGGCCATCGGGTCGGAGAACGGAACGCCAACCTCGATGATGTCAGCGCCAGCCTCCGCCAGCGCGAGGAGAATCGCCTCGGTCGTTTCCGTATCCGGGTCTCCGGCGGTGATGTAGGGTATGAACGCGTGACGACCCTCGCGTTTCAGTTTCTCGAACGCATTCTGAATTCGACTCATGCCTTCTCCCGAGAATTAAACTACTTCCGGCCATTGTAGGTGATGCGCCAGACCTTGTTGCCGCCATCATCGACGACGAGCAGAGAACCATCACGGATCACGGTCACGCCGACCGGACGGCCCCAGACCTCTCTTCCCTTCTCATCCGGCACCCAGCCGGTCAGGAAGTTCTCGTATCCGCCCTCTGGTTTGCCATTTTTGAAGGGGATACGGACGACCTTGTAGCCGCTGCGCAGCGCACGATTCCACGAACCGTGGAGGGCAACGAAGGCGTCACCGACATACTCTTTCGGGAACATCGGGCCATTGTAGAATGTCAGCCCGAGCGCGGCCGCGTGCGGCTCAACCAGCACATCGGGGACGATCGCCTTGGCGACGAGATCCGGCCGCTTGCCTTTGAGGCGCGGCTCTTCGTTGCTGCCGATGTAGGCGTAGGGCCAGCCATAGAAGCCACCATCTTTGACAGAGGTGACATAATCGGGAACAAGGTCGTCGCCGAGGCCGTCGCGTTCATTGACGGCGGTCCAGAGTTGACCGGTCACCGGGTTCCAGGCGAGGCCGATCGGGTTTCGGATTCCAGAGGCGAAGATACGATGTCCGGTTCCGTCCGGGTTGTACTCACTGATCGCGGCGCGACGCGGTTCCGGCTCTTCACTGACGTTGCTCTCCGATCCGACCGAGACAAAGAGCTTCCGGCCATCGCGACTGAAGAGAAGGTTACGCGTCCAGTGCTGACGATAGCCCTGCCCCGGAAGGTCGATGATCTTCTCACCCGCGCCAGTCAGCGAGGTCTGACCGACTTCATATTTGAAGCGGACGACGGTACTGGTGTTGGCGATGTAGAACCATCCAGCCTGAATCGCCAGTCCGAAAGGCTGATTGAGTCCGGTCGCGAAGACGAAGCGCTCGGTCGCGTTGTCGATCCGGCCATCCTTGTTCGCGTCGCGCAGCAGCACGACATTATTGGCACGGGAATCGGCGAGGAAGAGATCGCCGTTCGCCCCCTCGATCATCCAGCGTGGATTCTGAAAATCGCCCTCGGCAAAGACCTTTATCTCAAAGCCGGCTGGAACCGCCAGCGCGGCACCGGCCGGAGCTGGCGCCGACCGCGGCCCGTTGGCGACGGCCTTGGTCTCGAATGGCCTGGGGAGCGAACTCGGTGTGATGACGATCCGATCGCCAACCTTCTGACTGATGCTCCGCCCGGTCTTCTCCGGATTCGGGGCATCCTGTGCAGTTACTGCCAGGAACATCGATGTGACCAGGGTGAACGTGAAGAAGAATCTCCTGAACATTTTATACCTCTCCTCAAATCTTCTGTCTCAATGGTTTGTATTGATAACTATTAACACACTACCGGTAAAGCGCTGTCGGTGATCGGCAGACTCCGCGACCTGATCCAATTTCAGGGTCCAGTTTCAGGACTGGTCTTCAGGATTGGGCAGAACCTCCATCACCGTGTTGACATCCTTGTCGCCGCGGCCGGAGACGTTGATAAGAATCTGCTGATCGCGATCGAGCGTCGGCGCCAGCTTGCAGACGTGAGCGATGGCGTGTGCGGTTTCGAGTGCCGGGATGATTCCTTCCATCCGGGCAAGAATCTGAAAGCCCTCGAGCGCTTCGGCATCGTCAGCATAGACATATTCGACCCGTTTCTGATCGTGCAGGAAGGCGTGCTCGGGACCGATGCTCGGGTAGTCGAGCCCGGCCGAGATCGAATGGGTGAGTGAGATCTGGCCGCGGTCATCCTGTAGCACATAGCTCCGTGTCCCCTGCAGCACGCCGACGCTGCCACCGCCCTCGGTTAGGAAACGGGCAGCGTGTTCGCCAAGGCTCAGGCCGCGCCCACCAGCCTCGACGCCGATCATCCGGACCGATTCATCGTTGAGAAAGGGGTGGAAGAGGCCGATGGCGTTGCTGCCGCCGCCGACGCAGGCGAGCAGATAGTCCGGGAGCCGGCCGGTCCGGGCAAGCATCTGCTCGCGGGATTCACGACCAATGACGCTCTGGAAATCACGGACCATCGCCGGATAGGGGTGCGGGCCAAGCACAGACCCGAGCAGGTAATGGGTATCACCGACGTTGGTGACCCAGTCGCGCAGTGCCTCGTTGATCGCATCCTTGAGGGTTCGACTGCCGGAATCGACGCCGACGACCCGGGCCCCGCAGAGGCGCATCCGATAGACATTGAGCGCCTGCCGACGCATATCCTCGGTTCCCATATAGACAATGCATTCAAGCCCGGCCCACGCGCAGACGGTCGCCGTCGCCACGCCGTGCTGACCGGCGCCGGTTTCAGCAATGATCCGGCGCTTGCCCATGCGGCGCGCCAGCAGGATCTGCCCAAGTGCGTTGTTGATCTTGTGGGCGCCGGTGTGGTTGAGATCCTCTCGTTTGAGGAATATCTTCGCTCCGCCAAGGTGCTCTGTCAGACGATCGGCGTAGGTGATCGGTGTCGGGCGACCGACAAATTCGTGGAGCAGGCGCTCGAGTTCAATCCGGAAAGAGTCGTCCTGCAGGGCTTCGGCGTAGGCCGCCTTCAACTCTGCCAGCGGATGCATGAGCGTCTCTGGAACGTAGCTACCACCATAGGGGCCAAAGTGGCCCGCGGCATCGGGATATTGATAGTAATTATTGATCATCGGTTGAATCCAGCCGCTGCCTGAGCAGCCTCAGTTTAGTCGCGTCCTTGATTCCGGGGGCACTCTCGACCCCGCTGTTGAGATCGACCGCCCAGGGGTGAACGGCGCCGATTGCCTCCTCGATATTGTCCGGGCTGAGCCCGCCGGCAAGAAAGAGGCGCACCTCGCGGGCGAGACTCGCCGCTACCCCCCAGTCGACCGTCTTTCCGGTTCCGCCATAAAGCTGTGGATCGTAGGCATCGAGCAGAACGGCATCAACAGCATACTCTATCGCCTGCCT
>JBEIMN010000196.1:0-6181 GCA_040378705.1 Acidobacteriota bacterium | reverse complement strand
GTCCGGGCGCACGCTGGAACCCACTCAGGCAGGATGATCTGAGATTCATGGCCGACTGGGGGTTCGAGACGGCGGCAGGTGATCTTGACCGAATGATAGATCTGATCAGGCGGCAGAGCGGGTCACGTAATATCTTTCTCGCCGGCCATTCACAGGGAGGCGGCTTTGTCTCCGCCTATGCCGGACGCCGACGACAGGATGGTAAACGAGGGTACGAGCTCCTTGACGGACTCATCTTTCTCGATGGTGGTCCAGCGACCGGCACCCCGACGGCGATGACGGACGGCCAGTTGAAAGACTATCTCGATCGGATCGAGCGGCTGCGGCGTGGGCAGTCGTCCGCCTTCACAGACGCCAGCGGGCTGCTTGGCAATCTCTCCGGACCGGCGGCCGCAGCTTCGATGCTGGTAACGGGAATCTACTTTGGAATCGAAGGACCTGAAGCGGAATCGATCTTTGCGCCGCGGGGAATGGGCGTGCCGGTCGCGGAAAGCTTTCTCTCGAGCATCCGGATTACGAACCGTGCGCGCGCCGGGCTCTCATTCGATGTCGATCCTATCGATGGAACCGGGATGCAGAACGGACTGATCAGCCGGCTTGGCGAGGGGCTGGGCCAGCTCGACTTCAGCCCACGTCCGGGAAGCGAGTCGAGATGCGATCCGGCAAAACCCGTCCCACCCTGCATCCCAATGCCTGACCAAATCGACCCGGGCCGTGTATACGGCTGGCGCGAGGGAGGTGGCAACGGTCTCGTCGCGAGTCGGGTCGGCAAAGCGCAACTCTGGTTCGACTCGCTCTCATTCTCACCGGCACGAACCAATATCCGCCCTGTTACGCACCAATTCCCCTCGAGCGGACAGAGAACGATCGATGCCAGCTATCTGCCGGCTATCAATTGGTATCCCGCTGAACGCTATGAAGCGGATATGCGACTCATGGCACAGTTTCGCACACTCAGAATCACCGCCAATGGCATTGACATCGATGTCGATAAATCGTCAATCAGGGAGATCCCGGTCTACGTCGCACGCCAGTCAGCCACGGCAGGAATCAACAATCCATTCCCCGCCGTGACCGATTTTACAGAGATCAACAAGAAAGGGACCTTTCAGACTGAAGTTGCCAAAAGGATCTCGGAGTTCGATGGTTCAATCAATGCCGCGCTATACTTTCACAGTGACTTCATCTCGGGCGATGACTCACTTGCCGGAAGCGTCACTCCGGGTCAGCCCGGAGCCTCCGTCGTCGCCAATACACTAATCGACTGGCTGCTCAAACGGAGTCGCGGAAGGGCCAAAACCCCGACTCCATTGCAGCTCGGAGTGCGTCGAAACTTCTGATCCTCCGAGCCTGACTGTTGCGACAGCCTCTGGCTCGGAGGATCAACGCAGCACGCTCCGGTGGTAAGTTTGCGGGATCGAGGACCTTCAGAAGTGAGGTGAATATTGTAAATGTCCTGAATCAGGGGCGACGGCCGCGCTTCGGAGCCGGCTTCTCCGGGACGGGTGGGAGGAGAGCCTCAGGCGCGATCTGCTCAAGCTGAGTCGTTGCCTGAAGCGCCTCCGGACTCTTGGGGATGGCCTTGATCAGCGCGAGCCACTGGGCGACGGCCTCTTCCTTCCGCTCGAGCTGGAGCAGAAGCTGCGCGCGCTTGTGCATGGCAGTTGCCGCCTTGTCGCCATTCGGGTTGAGGGTCGCAACTTTATCATACTCGGCAATCGCCTCTGGCAGATTCTTCTGCGCAAGGCGGATCTCTCCAAGCCAGTATTGAGCGTTATCGGCAAGTTCCGATCCCGGGTAGATCTCGACGTACTGCCTGAACTCCGATACCGCAAGGTCATAATTGCCACGCGAGTAGTCGCTGTAGGCGGCAGCGAAGAGCTGCTCGGCATTGCCCGGCGTTATCTGGGCGAAGGTCGGCATCTTCGGAATATCCTCGATCACCTTTTTCAATTGGGCAAACTGCTCCGAGAGCCGCTCCATCCGCTGATTGGTCGCCGTCAGCCTTTCGCCCATCGCCGAGACGGTCGTGACAGTATCGGTGGTGCTGGTCGAGATCGAGGACTGCGCGCGCCGAATGGTCGCGATATTGTCACTCATCTGGACAACGAGGGTGCCGAGTTCCCCGTTGGTCTTGTTGAAGGTATCCTGCATCGACTGAATCTGCCGCTGGAGAAGCATGATCTCTGTCTTCAACTCTTCAAGCTGAACCGCCATCCGGTCGATCTTCTCTCGCTGATCCTTACTCTGTCCGACGGCCTCTCCGGAACCGGTCAGGAGTATCGCAATAATCAACAGACTGGCCAGATTGTATTTCTTCATAATTCCTCATTCTGCGCAAGACGTCCCCTTGAAGCGCGTCCGAAACCGGAAGCGTTTCAAGGGGACCAGTCATTGGTTTGCCAAACAGGCAACTTGCGGCGACGGGTAAAAAGCCCATCGCCTGTTTTCAGACTACTATCGCTCGCCACCCCGGACATAGATCAGTTCAGCGCGACGATCGTGAGCCCATGACGGCGGAGCGCTCGCGGCACCCTCATCCGTTCCGGCCGCCTTCTCGTTGCCGAAGCTGACAATTTCAATCCGGCTGTCATCGACCCCGAGGCTGATCAGGAAGTCCTTGACTGCGCGTGAGCGGCGATCGCCAAGTCCGAGATTGTACTCTGACGTTCCGCGCGGATCGCAGTATCCCTCGACACGAAAGACGATCTGACGATTACGCTCGAGATTGAGCCAGTCTGCAATGCGGCGCAGCTGCTCCTTGCCCTCAGGAAGGATGTCCGTTTTATTATAGTCGAAGAAGACCGGGCGAACCTGGTTGCGAAACTGCTCGGCAATCGGGGGTTCCGGAGCGGGCTTCGGCTTCTCGGGAGCCGGCGGAGGCGGAGCCGGATCGGTTACAGTGACCCGCGTACTGGCGGTCGCATTGCCACCTTCGCCGATCGCCGTTGCGGTGTAGGTGGTCGAGACGCGCGGGCTGACCTCGCGCTGTCCACTTGCCGGAACCTCGCCGAGCCCGGAGATGGTCACGGTCGAGGCATTGTTCGCCTGCCACCGCAGCATCGTGTTCCGGCCAAGGTCGATCGCACTCGGCTCTGCCTTGAGAGTGATCGTCGGCTGTGGCGGTCGAACGACCGTCACCGTGATCTCTGCGCGGTCACGCGCCTCTTTGCTGCCACGGCGCGCGGTTACCTCATAGGTTGTCGTCTGCTTCGGTGTAACGGTCTTGGCGCCGATCTTCTCGACCTTCTCACCATTGACCTCGATCTTCTTCGCGTTCTTCGTCTCCCAGCTGACGGTGACCGGGTCACCCGGCTTGACCTCGGTTCGTGAAACCTTGATCTTCGCCACCGGCGGCGCACAGGCTGAGATCAGCAGAACCAGCAGAAAAAGTGAGGAGACCGTAGTCATCCGCATGAGTTTGTTAGGCATTGGGCTTTCTCCTTGCTTTATGTTTAATCATTAAATGGTACGGCAATGGTACGGTAATACGGGGCAGTGACTGTTAAGCCAATCATACTTGGCCAAATCTGGCCAAATCTGGCCAAATCTGGCCAGATCGATAATCATTTCGCCCAGGATGGTGAGCGCCCCCCGGTCCTTGTCAATTGACGCTGCTCGCTGCCGTCAATATGCATGGCCCAGATCTCCCAGCGCCCGGTCCGATTTGACTGAAACGCGAGGTGCCGACTGTCCGGCGACCAGGCGGGGCTCTCGTTTCGCCCTTCACGTGTCAGTCGCAAAACCTGCCCGGAAGCGATATCGGCGAGGTGGATATTGAAATTTCCACCGCCACCATCCCAGGTAAAAGCCAGAAATCTTCCATCCGGCGACCAGGCAGGGGAGTCCATCTGTCCTCCAGGTGTCAGGAGTGGGCGCTCGTTGGTGCCGTCGGCTCCGATCAGGTAGATCTGCGGATTCCCACCGCGATCTGAGATGAAGGCGATCTCCAACCCGGTCTTCGGATTCCAGCGTGGCGAGATATTGACAGCTTTTCTGGAATTGGTAAGTCTTTTTGCGCCGGAACCATCCCCGTTCGCAACGTAGAGGTCCATCCCGCTCCCATCCTTACTCGAAGAGAAGACAATTCGGCCGTCCGGCGAGATCGAGGGGGAGGTTGTCGTCGCCTTGAACTGAGTCGAGCCAAGGATCAGACCATCCTCACCACGAATGACGACATTCGGAAACCCGCTGCGGTATGAGACATAGGCGAGCCGCTTCCCATCAGGCGAAAAGGAGGGGAAAAGGCTGATCGAGTTGTCGCGCGTGAAGGCACGATTTCCATATCCATCGTAGTCCATCAGATAGACTTCACGATTGGCAATATAGCCGATGCGTGACTGCGCGATTCCATCCTGACCGGTGAGCAGTTTGACGATCTGGTCGGCGAACTGGTGCGCCATCTCACGCTCGGAGCCGCTCAATTGGGCGGAGAGAATTCCCTGTTGTGTCTTGACGTCGTAAAGAAAACCCTGACCAGTCGTCGCGTCGACGAGACTGCCAAACGCAAGGTAGTCAGCTTTGACCGGATCACCACTCCACTCTTCGAAACGGAGCGATGCCGGATCGGCAAGCCGCGTCTTTGGGTAGAGGCTCTTTCCAATCACATTCGAGACACCGGAAAACTGGAGATCGCTCAGGAGAACCGCGTTGAAGGTCGCCACCTGCTGATCTATCCCGGCCGACCGCGCCTGAAAGTCAGCGACCGCGAGCGAGGGTCCCGAACCCGGCGTGACAATGATTGTCCCGATCTGCTTCCGCAGGTCTTCCTGCGCGCCTGTCTGGCCCGTCACGATTGGCGGGGCGATCAGCTGAAGCAGTAATGCCCAGAACAGCGTCGCACCGAGTGAGTGGTATATTGAGCGCCAGCGCAATACTGCGCCAGAAAGAGCTCCGGAGACGGCCACGGAATCCACTTTTGAAAGTTGCCTGTTGATTCGACTCATAAACTCTCTACAGCATAAATTATTTTGGGTACCGAAACCAGATTTCCGCGGTCGCTTCCTGAGATTCCAGCAAAAAACCATTCGGAAATGGTGGAAGCGGATTGGAAGCGATCACCGCCCGTTCCGCCGCGTAGTTGACCAGGTCGATCGCGCTCCGGCGCTTCAGATATGCCTGATTGAGCCGCCCATTTGAGAGGGAGAGGATTCGTCCGTCGCGCGCAATACGAAGCTGAACGACGACGAACTCCGTCGCCGTCGCCGTCACTGCGGGCGGGTTGTAATTCCGACTCAGGATCATCTGGATGCGGCGACCATATTCTGACCCACCCGGCAATCCCTGTCCACCCATTCCAGCCCTGCTCCCGATTCCAACCCCCCCACTGAGGGTCGGAATCTGACTGCCGGAGGAGCGGCCAATCTCGACATTGCGATCCGCGCTTCCGCCACGCAGCGGCGATTTCGAGACAAATTGTTCGCTCTGGCGGGCGACCGGTCGATCGGTTTTTCGATTCGGTGGCTCGCTGACTCGGCGGCGGTCGGTCGACGGAAGCAGCTCTGCACTCGAATCTGATTACGAGCGTGAAGTCTCGACCATCTCGTTGTTCGGGGAGTCTGGATCCTCACCGGGAAGTGAGACCGCACGCGGAAGGCTCAGGCCAAGCTGACCCGCCTCGACCACCCCGACCTCGATCACGCCACGACCATCCCCCGCCCCCTCACCGGCGGCAACGATCCGTGCCGCCATCGGGTGACGAAACAGCAGAAATGCCGCACCAAGCACCAGTCCATGCGCGAAAATCGACAGGATTGTTCCGAGATTTCGATCCGGACTCATCAGAAACCGTCGCCTCATCACTTGCCGACCGGTTCGGTCACCAGACTGACAGTCGCGTTTGCCTGACGCGCCTTGTCGAGCACGAAGGCGATGACGCGGTATGGCGTATCCCCATCTCCGCGAAGATAGACTCGCCGCTCCCCCGCACCTGCCAGTCGCTTCTCGAGCAGTGCCGTCAGATCATTGACATTGACCGCCTCGCGCTCGTTCTGACCGCTGAGGTATATCTGGCCATCCTTGTCGATCGAGATGATCAGCGCCCGTGGCGTCGCCTCTCGCCTCTCAGCTTCACGCGTCTTTGGCAGATTGACCTGAATCCCTGTCTGCAGAATCGGGGCCGTAACCATGAAGATCACGAGCAGCACCAGCATGACATCAACCAGCGGGGTGACATTGATCT
>JBEIMN010000195.1:0-6185 GCA_040378705.1 Acidobacteriota bacterium | reverse complement strand
GGGTAAACTACCATTACAACATTGACACCAAGTCGGCGCAAGCGGCGATAGCTCTCCTGCGACTGAGTGAGGGGAACACGTTCGTCCTTTTCACCGTGAAAGATGAGGCTTGGAGTCTGAACCTTATGGAAGTTGGTGAGGGGAGAGATCGCCTCATAGAGTTTTGGAACCTCCCAGGGTGTCCCGCCGTGGAGCCGTTCACGTGAAGAGACCATGTCGGCGGTGCCCCAGTAGGAGGTGGCATTCGAGAGACCTGCCCCCCAGGCAGCGGCACGAAACCGTGTCGACTGGCCGATGAGGAGGCCGCTCAGGTATCCGCCATAGCTCCAGCCGACAAGGCCAAGGCGCGTCTCATCGGCGATGCCGATCCTGATCAGGTGATCGATTCCGCTCAGGACATCATCGACATCGATCCGACCAGCCAGCTTCGCGTTCGACTGCGCAAACTTTGCGCCGTAGTTCGAGGAGCCGCGAAAATTGGGCAGGAAGAGGGCGTAGCCGCGCGCGGCATAGATTTGCGGGAAGCTGCTCCAGTTGGCTTCAAAGCTTTTCGTATATGCGCCTTCCGGCCCGCCGTGGAGAGACGTGACGAGCGGATAACGGCGCCCGGTCTCAAAGCCGACCGGATAGACGAGGAGCCCCTCGATGCTCGTCCCATCCTTTGCGCGCCAGCGAATGGTCTCGACCTGCCCCAGTGCCAGCTCACGGCTCACCGGGTTGAGGTCTGTCAGGAAGATCGGGACCATGATCCGGGCGCTCAGATAGGCGACTTCGGATGGAGTACGCGGATTTTCATGGATAAAGGCGATCGTCTGCGCGTCGGGGGTGATCGAGAACGATGAATCGTACCCTTCACTGCGCGTCAGTGCCTGCGCGGTCGGCTCATCGCGCGAGACGGAGAAGATCCGCTGGTTGACCCCGAGTCCGGCATTGAAGATGATCCGGTCGCTGTCATATACCCAGCGGTAGGTTCGGATATAGCCGTCAAAATTTCCCGGCAGAACGAGCGGAGCACGCCCGTCATTGCTGTTGGCAGTGCTGCCTGTGCCTTTGGACGGGATGAGATGGAGCCGATCAGGGCCGGTGAGCGGATCACCATCCGATTTGGCAAGATAGCTGATCCAGCGCCCGTCGGGCGAGAAGCGAGGCTCCGACTCCGCGCCATTACCACGTGTCAATCGCCGAGCTGCGGAGCTGTCGCGCGGGCTGAGCTGCCAATGGGCCGGCCTGCCGGCGGGGTCATTTGGCTCGGCTTCCTGCTTTGGCGGCTTCTGGGCGGATGATCCGGACTGCCGGAGATCCCCGATCAGGAATATCTCTGTCTGTGGAGCATCGAGCAGTCTGGAACTCGGACGCGCGGCAAAGACGATGCGCGATCCGTCCGCTGACCAGCCGAATGAGACGAGATGCTGCGTGCCGGTGGTCAACGGCTGGATGACGCCAGTCTGAACCTCGACAATCCACAGCTGATGAGGCCGGTCAACCGAATCGACAAGGACTGGTGGCAAAACGGGCGCCAGTCCGGCCGGCAGTCCAGACTGGCGAGGGGTCGACTCTGGTCGGACAGGCTCTGGCGCTGGGGCGATGAAGGCGATATAACGCCCGTCGAACGACCACTCGAACCGCTGAATCGGCGCGCCGTGGCGCGTCAGCCGGAGCGGCTCTCCACCGATGGCCGAGTTAAGAAGATAGATCTGGGCGCCTGCCGGCGCATCTCCGCCACGCTCGGAGAGAAAAGCGATCCGTGTCGCGTCGGGGGACCAGCGCGGATGATCATCCCGATTCGGGTCGCCCGTCAGCCGGTGGTTCTCGCGTGCGTCTGTCGTCATCCAGAGGTCGGAGTTGTAACGGTCACGCTCACGATCCCAACTGGTCAGAACGTAGACCATCCGCTTCCCGTCGGGGGTAATCTGAACATCGCTCGCGCGGTTGATGCCGACGATATCCTCCGGTGTCTGCGGGCGTTTTGACTGCGCGGCAACCAATTGCCCAAACATGACCAGCAGGACCACGAGGTGAAAGACTCCGCTCATCAGCCGGCGGCTTCGACGATCGAGGCGATATTTCGATTCGAATACTCCTGAACTCTTATCCATTTGATCACTTCTTCTTGTTTTGGATTGAAGGCTTCTCACCCGCCCCGCACAACCAGAATGTAAGGGGCCGAAAAACCTCAGGTTATCACCAAATCCGCAGTCGGGAAAGGTTGCGATGGCCGGTCTTTTCCTGACAGGTCTTGATCAGTTGCCGGTCTGCGGCTATGATGGCGCACTATCAATGGCTGTGGACTCACATCGTCAACTCTGTGTTAAAACTCAATCGTTTCTGAAGAAAGGCCTGGCTGACTGGGTATGAATTCATCAACAATTCGCCGTGAGGTGTTTGCGGAATTTCTGGGCACGTTTGTCATGTACGCGTTCGGGGCGGGTGTCGTCGCCCAGAAGATCCTCAGCCGCGGGGAGAGTGGCTCGACGCTGGCAATCAATATTGCGTGGGGGCTCGCGGTAACGATGGGCATCTACATTGCAGGCGGTGTGACAGGCGCACACCTCAATCCGGCGGTCACGCTGGCACTTGCCGTCAGACGGAAATTCCCGTGGGGAAAGGTTCTGCCATACGCGCTTGCACAGACGGCCGGAACCTTCGTCGCCGCGGCCGCCGTGCTGCTGGTCTACCGTGAAGCAGTGACAAACTTTGAGGGGGGAGCTCGGACCCTCGCGACTGCCGGCATCTTTGTGACGAGCGGCCAACCCTACCTGTCACACCTCGGAGGACTGATCGACCAGATCTTCGGAACGGCCATGCTAATGCTGGTCATCAGCGCGATTGGGGACACTCGCAACAACTCGACCGGCAGCCTCGGACCGCTGATCGTCGGACTGCTGGTGGTCACAATCGGGATGTGCTTCGGTCTCAACGCCGGCTACGCGATCAATCCGGCACGCGATTTCGGTCCGCGCCTGCTGACGGCGGTCGCCGGATGGGGTGGCGAAGTCTTTACCACCGGAAACTACTATTTCTGGATTCCGATCGTCGGTCCATTCATTGGCGGCCCGCTTGGCGCACTGGCATACGATGGACTGGTCGGAAGATTCTTTCAGCACGAAGAGTAGCCCGGGCCGCATTCACTGCTGACCGCCGAGGCTCTGACGAAGCACGGAGGTGGCCGTGAGGCGCGACACCTGGATCACCGCCTCGACCCGCTGTCCGCTGCGTGAGACCTTCAGGTTGTTGAGCATGGTCATGGCCGCAGGGTCCTGCGCCTTCCTGATCCGCGCAAACAGGAGCGCGGCATTGGCGAGATCGACGATGCCGCGCGCCTCCTCCTCATTGCCGGCAAAGCCGACGACATTGAGCTGCGCGAACTGATCGACCTCGATGATCAGACTGACCGAGGTCAGATTGTGGAGCGGCCCGAGGGCGCGGCTCTCACTGACCGCTTCGAGGATCGCGAGCGCAGAGGCATCGATCGCCGGAATCCCTGAACGATAGAGCAAGCGATAGTTTCGGAGCGATCCATCAGGGTTGATGCTTCCGGTGACTCCAACCCGGAGTTTACCCTCTGGAATGACGAGAAGCCCTGTCTGGCTTGCCTGGTAGAGACGCTGAACCTGATCACGAATCGGAGCGGTGTTGATCCGGCCAAACCCACCGGGTATCCCAGAATCGGATCGCGGCGCAGCAGACTGTGTCGCCTGCGCGCTGGCCGTTTCCTGCTCCTGACGGGTCTTCTCCCGCGCCAGTGCCTCTTCCTTTTCCCGCTCCACCTCCCGCTCTCGGGCCGCCAGCCGCCGCCGCCTCTGCTCTTCGCGCCGGGCCTGCCGGGCCTCTTCCCTTCGGATCTCCTCAAGTGACTTCACTTTTCGCGGTGCGACAAAGCCTGCATAACCGGGAGGGTAGTGAAATCCTTTTGAAAAATCGATCAGAATCGCCCGGTTATAGTCCTCTTCGACATACTCGATCGCGTTGAAGCCGAGCGCGGCCCGAATGACCGGCGCAAAGCGAAGCCCGATCAGCAGGCCAAGATTGAGCACGAGCGAGATGACGAGGCCGGCAACCAGCCCTACGCGCCGCTTCGGATACTGAACTATCGTAATTATATCCATGCGCTCAAGGAACGTCCGGGAAAGATATTTATGCTGAGAAAATTTACCGCCCGATCTCGATCTGCTTCCGGAGCGCGGCCGCCTCGCGACTGGCCGGATCGATTGCCGCCGCACGATTCGCGTGAGCCATCGCCCGGACACGATCGTTGCGCGCAAGATAGAGCTGCCCGAGCAGCAGATGGGCATCGAAGAGTCCCGGATCACGCGCCACCGCCGCCTGAAGCAAGCTCAGTGCGCTGTCGGCGTCGCCGCGCTGCTGGTCGATCACCGCGCGGAGGTAGAGGATTTCGCCATTTTCAGCATCCATCTGCCTGAGGTTGCCAAGCTCCGCCCCGGCCGCAGCATAGTCATTCTGCGCAATCAGTCGCCGCACGCGCGTCAGCCCCTCAGCCATCGTCATTGCGGTATCTCCCGCCGGCCCCACCAGCCCCACAGATTCGGCCGCCGGGTCGTAATCGTGCTTAAGCCGGCCAAGGACCGGAATCGCCGCCGGATCGACCGTCCATTTCGCGAAACCTGGAAGATAGCGCTTCGCCTCATTCTCGATCCGGGCCGATTCCGTCGTCTCCCCCGCCCCTCCGAGCGACTTCGCCAGCAAAAACAGCGCCTCACCATCCCGTGGAGACTGCTCGATCATCATTCGCAGGTGCGGCGCCGCCTCGGCCATCTGCCCGGCTCGCCATAGCCCGTAGCCGTAATTGAAACGATAAACAGGATCTTCCGGACGATTGGCAACCGCACGCTGCAACAGTGGCAGCGCCTCGCCAACACTCCCCTTCGCCAGCTTCGCAATCCCGAGGTTGTTCAGAACTTCCGGAACCGGCCGCGCCACTGAAAGCTCTGTCAGTGCCGTGCTCGCCTGTTCATAATCACCCATCCGGTAACCAGCCAGCCCGAGACAGAAGAGTCCCTGCTCATACTGCGGATCGCTCCGATCGAGTTGCCGGAACAGACGCACCGCCTCGGCATCGTTCGCCTCGCGAAAGGTCAGCAGTCCGAGCTCGTAGATTGCCGCGCCATAATGGCCTGTCTCGCCAGAGTTTTCATACTCCTGCACCGCCCGCCGCAGGTAAGACTCGCGCAGCTTCCGATCAAGGGTCTGAACCGCCTTGATATAACTCTGATATGCACCCGGCGGGGCGGTCATCGACCGGTCGATGAACTGCTCCTTCGTGTATGCCACCGCGGGATCTCGCAGGTAGGTGACACTCCAGGCAAGCTGCCCCTGAATCTGCTGCAGCTTGTCGAGCGGTCCACTGAAATTGAAGACGCGATTCGCGACCAGCCGCCCTTCGTTGGTCTCGATCAGCCGGGCACGAATCGAGATCGTCGCCTCAGCCTTCTCTCCGCCAATGTCGTACTCCCCAATCAGCGCCAGATTGGCCCCACCCGCCTCCGCAACTCGAATCATCGAGGCGCGCGTCAGCAGATCGCTCGGATTGAGCCGTAAACGCTCGAAGGCGAGATCACGCTCACCCGGACTCAGCACGTAGAAGCCTGGAATATCGACAATCTCGCCAAGGTGAATGCTGAAACTCTCCCGGATCCAGTTGTACTCGCCCAGCTGCGAACGATTCTCAAAGGGCATGACCACGATCCGATCCCCGGCTTCACCCCGCGCCGCGACCGGAACCAGAATCAGCAGCAGAATAAATGAGGACAGGAGCCCAACTCTAAGAATTGCGCTGCGAACTTGGGGCGGGGTGGTTTCAGAAAATTCCAGGTTTCGTCTCATTTGTCCCTCGTCAGTGTTATTGTCCGACGAAAGTCTAGCATACGATCGAAATCTTTTTGAGTCAGAATAATTCTTTGTCGAAACGGTTGACGTAAGGATTATCGATCGGTAATATTGCTTCTTCGTTTGATTGAGGTCTGAACTGGTTCCAGCACTCAATTATTGCGACCCGTTCGTCTAGTGGTTAGGACATCGCCCTTTCACGGCGGTAACACGGGTTCAAGTCCCGTACGGGTCGCCATTAAGATTTTTCGACTATCTCTGCATAAGGGATTTTCGAAACGTAAAGAGAGCCAGCGAATTTAATAACTCCAAAAGGGGAAACAGGTTTATCGCCTGTTTCC
>JBEIMN010000194.1:0-6200 GCA_040378705.1 Acidobacteriota bacterium | reverse complement strand
TGCGCGACATCGGGGCTCGAAACGACTACGGTTGCGCCGTCGATGCGAGCCGCCGCGGAAACGAACTTGCCATCGGCGCCGGCGATCTCAAAGCCCTTCAGCTCACCACCACGGGCGACGAGGCCCGTGCCGACGTGATCGAAGTAGAGTCGCAGTGACCCACCCTCGATCGTCTGCTGCCGAAATATCGGTCCGGAGTAGACCAGCTTCTGACCATAGGCCATTGCGCGCGCCGGCAAGGCCAGCCGCAATCCGACATCCTGCTTGTTCTTCGGATGGATATCGCCCGACTCGCCAATGTCGATCGTCACCGCCATCCCGGTATTCTTGAGGTTGAGCGTCTGCAACTGTGCCTCGCGAATCTCCGGCCAGCCGCTGATCCCGGCCACCTTGCCGAAATTGGCGAGCTGGACGAAGAGGAACGGGAAGTCACCCTGGCCCCAGGCACGCCGCCAGTCGGTGATCAGCGTCGAGAAGAGTCTGTTGTAGACAGTCGCGCGCTCCTTCGATCCATTCGACTCTCCCTGATACCAGATTGCTCCGGCGATCGCGTAGGGGACGAGTGGCGCAATCATGCCATTCCAGAGAACGGATGGGGCGTGGGGATGTCCCGGCCCGGCTGGCACTCCCGGACGGCCGCCCTTTCGACCATCGGCCTCCCATTTTGCCACCGCCTGCTCGTAGCGAAGCATCGCCGCCGGGTGGTTCTCGAGATTACGCGCCCAGTACGAAAAGACCGGCATGAGCGTCGCATCGGAGGCGAGTCCGTATGGGCTAACCCAGCTCTCGGCTGGTGTGCCGCCCCACGGCGCCTGCAGGATTGCGACCGGGACCTTCAACTGCTGGTGCAGATCACGCGCGAAGAAATAACCGACCGCCGAGAGGGGGCCAATCGTCTCCGGTGAGACGACATGCCAGGCCGCCTTGACGTCGTCGCGTGGCGCATCGGCAATGACGTGCTCTACTTTGAAGAATCGGATCTGCGGGTACTTTGCCGCGGCTATCTCCCGATCAGAATCGTTCGAATTCTTGACGGTCCACTCCATATTCGACTGGCCCGAGGCGACCCAGACCTCGCCGACGAGGACATCGGCAATGCGGATCGCATTGTTTCCCTGAATGTTCAATTCGAAGGGGCCGCCTGCCGTTCCCGGCTTGAGAAAGACTTCCCAGCGGCCGAGCGTGTCGGCAACCGTCTTTACCTCTTCACCACGAAACCGCACACTGACCGCCTCGGCCGGATTGGCCTTTCCCCAGATGCGGACCGGACGCTCGCGCTGCAACACCATTCCATCGGCGAAGATCGACGAGAGTCGGACATCGGCAAGGCTGTTGACCGTCAGGGTCGACAGCAGAACCAGCAAAAGCATTATGGATCGTTTCATTAAGTTGGTCTCCTGATTGCTTAATTGATTGCTAACTTGAGATTGCTAACTTGGACGTTGACGAATTGTTAAGCCTGTCTCCGTGGTCGAGACGATCGGCAAGTGATCGGCGGCCAGCAGAGATCTGGGCAGAGCACGAATCGGCGCTCCCGCGGATAAGATAGCTAAAGCACACGGGAGGCGTCTCACTGAAAGCGGATCGAGTAGAGATCGGCATCTTTCATCACAAACCGGAGCCGGACGGTCTTCCCGGCCAGGGCGCCGAGGGCAGGGCCACGCTTCCAGGAGACTTCGCGAGCGATCTCATTGCCGATCTGCTCGACGCTCTCATCGAGTGAGTATCCGGGAAAGGGCTTGCCGGCTTCATCCTGAATCTCGACCTGTATGCCGCCGGCGGCCGAGGTCGCGAAGTTGATCACCAATCGCCCTCCCTCGAAGCGGAGCGGCTTCGTGAGCAGCACTCCACCGCGCCACGGCGCACGCGCGGCGACGAGGCCATCCGTCCGCAGCCGGTAACGATGGAGCCGGTGTGTCGGCTGACCGTAGCTCTTCTGGACGTAGAAGGAGATCTCGTTCGCCCCGGTTGGAACAATATTGAGTGCCGGGTAGTTGGTGCGCGAAGTCCAGTTCTCGATTCCGGGCTCGGGTTTGATCAAGCCTTCCGGAAACTGGCGATCATAACGGTCTCCGCCGCGTGTCGTAATCAGGACACTATCGGAGATGTCCCGGAAGTATCCGGGATTGACACCGATCGTCTCCGCCTGTGCCGCGGTCAGCACCTGCCGGCCAGGCATGAACCGCGCCGCGATTCCAAGGTAGAGATGTGGAGCGCGAAAATAGGGATGGGTCTGGTTGGTGTAGAGATGCTCGACCGGCCCGTCTCCGTACCCCATATCGACCGGCTCCGTCCAGTTGATGAAATCGGTCGAGGTCGTCCGCGCGATCCGACGAATCCGATCACGGAAGACGCGGAAATAGGCGATGTAGCGCCGCTCGCTCTCCGACCAGAAGGCGACGTTTTGCGAATCGAAATCCCCGGCGGTGATCACCGGACGGTCGATCAGTTTGCGCCAGCGCAGCCCATCCGGCGAGGCAAAGGCGTAAAGGCCGGTCTTCTTTGTCCCGGCGAGCGCCTTGTAACGCTGGTCGGCGGCCACTCCGGCGCCCCCATCGAGCAGCGGACTGAAGTTGTGCGAAAAGGGAGCCTGATCGGCAAGGATCACATTGTTGCGCCGTGTCCCGTGAACCTCGAAGAGTCCCAGCTCCGGCCTCGCCCAGGTGATCCCGTCGCGTGATTCGGCAACGCAGGTCGTCTCGCTGGAGCTGCCGTCGGCGCGCGCTTCCGGAAGTCCACGGTAATAGAGACGATAGAGGCCGCCATCGCGAATCACCGTGCAGTAGCCGGCAAATGGCCCCTCCCACGACCGATCGAAGCGGAGCACCTCGCCGGCATCGACCGGATGCTGCAGCTCGAAGGTGACATTCTCGGCCTGCCCGACCAGGTAGCGATCGACAAAGAGCTCGAGCCGCGAGCCGATGTCGCGAACCTCTCCCTGCCCGGCAGATCCGTTCGGAATCGAGAGGATCAGCAAGCAGAGAATGGCCGAAACGGCGAGAAAGGTCTTCTTCATTTTCCACTCCACCATGCGTCGAGCCGCTTCCGCATCCGTTCGAGACGCGCCGGCTCGAGCGCGGCAAGGTCGCGCTCCTCATCCGGGTCCTCACTGATCCGATAGAGGAGCGGTCGATCCGGGACGTCTTCGGCATTGACGCCCGGAACGGGAAGAATCAGCTTCCAGCCGTCGTCGATGATCCAGCGTGAGAGCAGGCTGGTCGAAGGTCGCCGAATATCGACCGCATCGTGTGTAAAGTTCTCGCCATAAAGCGTCCGGCGCGCGCTTACCTCGCGGCGGTCGAGAAGGTTGAGGCCGGGCATATCGCGTGGGACTGCACTGCCTGTCGCCGCCAGAACCGTCGGTACAATGTCGAGTGAACTCGCATAGCTTTCGAGCCGTGCCGGCTTGACGCGGCCAGGCCAGCGAACCATGATCGGCGTCCGGATGCCGGCGTCATACGGGGTCCGCTTCGAACGCAGGCTGATCGAATCGCCCTTCGCTGACTGAATCCAGCCATTGTCCGTGACATAGATGACGATCGTATTGTCGCTGAGCCCCTTCGCTTCGAGATGGCCAAGCAGTTCTCCGATCGTCTCATCGAACCACTCGATGCTTGCCCAGTAGCGCGCATGCTCGAGGCTTGGCGCGACGGAGCGATATTTATCGATCAGCCGCGATGGTGCGGTGTGCGGGCTGTGTGGCAGCATTGGCGCATACCAGACCAGGAAGGGGCGCTGCTGCTGGCGCGCCTTTCCGATGAAATCATAGATCGGTGACATCCCCTCGCGTCCGATCTCGAGCCCTTCGTCACCGTGGCGACCGCCCTTCGATTTATCACCGTGGCTCATCCCGTCTGTAAAACCGGCTCCACGGTAATTTCCCATCCACCATTTGCCGGTCTGGAGGCTCAGATACCCCTTCGACTGGAGCAATTGCGGCAGGGCGGCCGTCTGACGGCTCAATCGGCGCATCTCCTCCCACTGTGCAATGTATTGTGGATGATCGCGCCAGTTGCCCTGCTTCCCACCCACCGGGGCGGGCGGGTCGTTGCTCGTGATCAGGTGCTGATGGGCATAACGCCCGGTGATGATCGACATCAGACTTGGCGAGCAGAGCGGCGTCGGACTGTAGCCACGCGGGAAGGTCAGCGACTCCGCCGCCAACCTGTCGAGCGCCGGTGTCTTCACCTGCGGATGGCCCATGAAGCCATAATCTCGCCAGCCATGATCATCCGAGACGATCAGAACGATATTGGGCGGGGCGGCAGACTCAGTCACCGGAGCAACGAGCAGTCCGACCAGGATTAACAGAATCAGCGAGGAACTCTTCAGATATCGCATACGACTCCGAAATACGAATAAATCTGGCAATCTGGCACTTTGGCAGCCAATCCGCTGCTGGCTCAGGCCAGCAGTTTCTGTTGAACCACACCGTGCACATCGGTCAGGCGGAAGGCACGTCCCTGGAACCTGAAGGTAAGGCGCGTGTGGTCAAGCCCGAGCAGATGGAGCATTGTCGCGTGCAGGTCGTGGACATCGACCGGATCAGCAACGATGTTATAGCCGAACTCGTCCGTCTCGCCAAGTGTGACACCTGGCTTTACCCCTGCGCCGGCCATCCACATCGTGAATGCGCGCGGATGGTGATCGCGTCCCATGAGCATCGCCCCCTCGCGTCGCTCGTTGATCGGCGTGCGACCGAACTCACCGCCCCAGACGACCAGCGTCTCATCGAGCAGTCCGCGCTGTTTCAGATCAGTCAGGAGGGCACTGATCGGCCGGTCGATCTCGGAACAGAGACGGGGGAGCCCGACGGCGATGTCGCCGCCTACGGAGTTGCCGTGCGTATCCCAGCCGCGATGAAAGAGCTGGATAAAGCGGACGCCGCGCTCGACCAGTCGCCGCGCGAGCAGGCAGTTGTTGGCGAAAGACTTCTTGCCCGGCTCTGTCCCATAGAGCTTCTGGATCGCCTCCGGCTCGCGCGAGATATCGGTCAGCTCCGGGACGCTCGTCTGCATGCGAAAGGCCAGCTCGTAGGCCTCGATTCGCGTCGTCACCTCCGGATCGCCCGTCGACTCAAGGCGTGTCTGGTTGAGGTCGCGCAGGGCGTCGAGCGTTCCACGGCGTGCCGCGCTGCTCACCCCCGATGGGTTGGAGACGAAGAGGACCGGATCGCCCTTCGAACGGAACTCAACACCCTGGTGGACGGTCGGGAGAAATCCGCTGCCCCAGAGCGCCTTGCCGCCATCCGGATCGGCCGCGCCCGAAAGCAGGACAACGAAACCCGGCAGGTCACGGTTCTCGCTGCCAAGGCCATACATCAGCCAGGAACCGATGCTCGGCCGCCCGATGATCTGGTGGCCGGTATTCATAAAGATCTGCGCCGGCGCGTGGTTGAACTGCGTCGTATGCATCGAACGGATGATCGCCAGCTCATCGGCATGCTTCGAAAGATTCGGCAGCAGCTCGGAGATGACTGCACCCGATTGGCCGTGCCGCTCAAACCGAAATGGCGAGCCGAGGCAGAGCGGCGTTCCCTTGATAAAGGCGAATCGCTCACCCTTCACCAGCTCCGCCGGTATCGGCTGGTTGTCATACTTGTTGAGCGCCGGCTTCGGATCGAACATGTCGAGCTGTGACGGCCCGCCCGCCATAAACAGGAAGATCACATTCTTCGCCTTTGGCGCAAAGTGCGTCTTCAATTGCTGCGCGACCTGCGCCTGAGCCTCAGGCCCCATCAGCGACGCGAGCGCCGCTCCGCCAATCCCAAATCCGGCCTGCTCGAAGAAGTGGCGCCGGGTCAGACTCTTCAAATTCATTGACGATTCCCGATTCATTCTCTTCTCCATCGTTACTCCTTGGTCAGCATCTCGTCCAGATTTAGCAGTACGTTGGCGACCATGGTCAGTGCGGCTGCCTCTGCCGTGTCGCCAGCCATCCCCTTCGCGACCAGCTGTGCCGCAGCCGGATCACGGCGATAGATCTCAAGCTGCTCCTGATAGAGCCGCTCCAGTCGCGCCAGTTCAGTCGTCGATGGCCCCCGTGTCAGGCAGCGGCGGAATCCGTAGCCAAGCCTCTCCGCCGCTCCACCAGCGACATCTTCGCGCATCCGGCCGGCGAGCGCCCGCGCGACATCGAAGAGCGCGTCGTCGTTGAGCAGGCTGAGCGCCTGCAGCGGCGTGTTGGTCCTCACCCGCCGC
>JBEIMN010000193.1:0-6224 GCA_040378705.1 Acidobacteriota bacterium | reverse complement strand
CAGGTCAGCATCGCGTTGAGGAAAGCGCGAAGGCAATCCATTGTAGTGATAACCCAGCGCGGCGACGATGGCAAACACGACAATGCCGGCGACTGAGAATGTAAAGATCCACTTACGCCCAAACCGTTTCCGGTCACGGAAGGGCTGTTCCACAAACCGCCAACTCACATAGGCCAGGACCAGTGTCAGCACCAAAAGGGCCTGAAATACCTTTTCTGAGGGGCGCGCACGTGAAGTCACCAGCGCGAATGCAAAAATGGGCTGATGCCACAAATAGGCACTGTAGCTAATCAGTCCAATGCCTACGGCTGGCTTACAACTCAGCAGACTACCCGCATGAGTAGCCGGGGAGGCGAATAGAATGACCAGTGCAGCTCCAATCGTTGGGACAAGAGCGTGCCGTCCTGGAAAAGGCGTCGACTGCACGTAATTAAGACAGGCCCAGACGATCATCCCCAGCCCCAGCGCACTACCGAATTCTGCGACACTTCGACCTGGTTCCGCCTTGCGCCAACGCAGAATATAGGTGGCGACCAATGAGCCGATGAAAAGTTCCCAGACGCGCATGCGCGTGTCGAAGAACGCCTTATCCGGCTGAAGCAGAGACTGACTGTCTGCGTAGAGAAAGCTGGAGAGCGCGATCAACAACGTCGCAACGAAGAAGCCCGCTCGACGACTCTTCCACAGCAGCGTGGCAAGCAGGGGGAACAACAGGTAATACTGCTCTTCAACCGCCAGGCTCCAGGTATGCAGTAGTGGCTCTTCCTCCGATGATCTGGCGAAGTAATTGATCTGCCCGCGAAAATAGACGTTCGAAAGGAAGGAGATAACACTGGCAAGGCTTTTCGAGAATCCGATCAACTGATCCGGCAACAGAAGCCAGGTGGCAACTGGCACGCAGCAGCCCAGCACGAGGAACAAAGCCGGAAGAATGCGTCGCGCGCGTCGTTCATAAAACTGCACTATAGAAAATCGGCCCTCGTCGAGCTCATTGAGGATGATCGTCGTAATCAGATAGCCACTGATAACGAAGAACACATCAACTCCGACAAAGCCGCCGCTCATCCACGCAAAACCGGCATGGAAAAAGATAATCGGCAGTACGGCGACCGCTCTCAGCCCATCGATTTCCGGTCTGTATTTCATTGTAATTCCTCGCGGAGTCAAACCCGATCTTCTCAACAGCAGGCCCGGCTTGACGACATCAATTACCCCCGCAGTTGACCGGTTGGCATTAGAGCCAGGCTAAGTCGCGGGCTTGGAAAGCAGCTCCACCGATGGTCACCAAAGCAGCATAATTGGCGAAGACCGCAGTCCGAGAATCGACTCCCGACAATGCTCTTCGCAGAATTGTCAGATCCGCAGCGCGATGGTCAGAATAGACGATATCAACGACAGATACCACAATGATACCGATTTTGGAATTGCCAACCGGCTTGCGCTGAAAAATGGTGGCGTGCCGGCCACTGCACGCCCCATTCAGCTTCATCCCTGCCGGCCAACGTGTTACATTACCGTTTCTGTCACAATACCATCGAAATTATCATAAATTGGGGCTGTAAAATGAATGCTTTTCCCGACAGCGTACTGCAACTGATCACGCAGACTTCGACCAATCTTCCGCCCGATGTGCGCCGGGCGATGGCCCGGGCGATCGATGAAGAGAGTGGTGCACGTTCCGCCCAGGCGCTCCAGGTGATCGCGACAAACATCGACATGGCCTGTGAAAACGAGGGCCCGATCTGCCAGGATACCGGTTGGGCAACCTTCAAGATCAAGACCCCGATCGGTGCCAACCAGCTCAGGATGAAGGAAGAGATCCGGCTCGCGATTGCCGAGGCGACACGCCGCGGCAAGCTCCGTCCGAACTCTGTCGACTCCCTCAGCGGCCGGAACAGTGGTGACAACCTTGGTCCCGGAACTCCGACTATGTATTTTGAGCAGTGGGAGAACGATGACGAGATCGAGATCAGGATGCTGCTGAAGGGTGGCGGCTGCGAAAACAAGAATATACAGTATTCCCTGCCGATGGAGTTGCCGCACCTCGGCAAGGCAGGGCGCAACCTCGACGGGGTCCGGAAGTGCCTGCTCCACGCGGTCTGGCAGGCGCAGGGTCAGGGTTGCAGCGCCGGCGCGATTGGTGTCTGTATTGGAGGTGACCGTGCCTCCGGCTATCTGAACGCCAAGGAGCAGCTCTTTCGAACGCTCGACGATGTCAATCCCAATCCGGAATTGGCGCAGCTCGAAGACTACATCGTGGGAACGGCCAATACCCTTGGCATCGGCACGATGGGATTCGGTGGCGGGACAACATTGATCGGGTGCAAGGTTGGGACGCTCAACCGGCTTCCGGCAAGCTTTTTTGTCTCGGTTGCATACGATTGCTGGGCCTTCCGGCGGCTCGGGGTGATACTCGACGCCCGAACCGGCGAGATCAGGCGCTGGCTCTACCGTGACGAGACTGTGCCGGAGGCGAAGATGTCCCGCTCCACCGGCTTCGTCAAAACCGGGCGCGAGAAGAGGCTCCAGGCCCCCCTCACCGCTGCGCAGGTCCGTGAACTGAAGGTTGGCGATGTCGTCCTCATCTCCGGGGAGATGTACACTGGCCGCGATGCAGTCCACGCCCACCTGATGCAGAACGAGCCACCGGTCGACCTTGCCGGCTCGGTTCTCTACCATTGTGGCCCGGTGGTTCTCAAAGATGAGCATTACCGGATCAAAGCCGCCGGACCAACGACCAGCATTCGCGAGGAACCATACCAGGGTGAGATCATTCGCCGCTATGGTGTCCGGGCAGTCATCGGCAAGGGCGGAATGGGGCCGAAGACGCTCGCGGCGATGAAGGAGCACGGCGCAATTTACCTTAACGCCATCGGCGGCGCGGCGCAATATTACGCCGAATGCATCAATGAAGTGCTCGATGTCCACCTGCTCGATTTCGGAATTCCCGAAGCGATGTGGCACCTTCGCGTCACCGAGTTTCCGGCGATCGTAACCATGGATGCACACGGAAACTCGCTTCACGCCGATGTCGAAAAGTCATCGGCAGCGGTGCTTGAGCATCTTGGCGAGCCGGTATTTTAAGCACTCCACGCAATTGGTGGCGGCCGTTCTGGCCGCCACCGCCACTACTGTTTAATCCTCAAAAACCATAACTGACAATCGTCAATCATTTGATCAACAGATCAGGGGGGAGTTGTCCAATGGCAACGATGATGAATTCGCAGTTGACCATTTCATTGTTGATGGATCGCGGGCCGGAGCTGGCGCCCGATGTCGAGGTGGTAACACGCTTTCGCGACCGGATTCACCGGACGAACTATGCCGAGGTCGGGCGGCGGGCGCGTCAACTGGCCGGCGCGCTGCGGGATCTCGGGATCGGTCAGGGTGACCGGGTAGCCAGCTTTGGCTGGAATACGTTCCGGCACCTCGAACTTTATTATGCCGTCCCCTGCATGGGCGCGATCCTCCACACGCTCAACCTTCGACTCTCCGCCGCCGATCTGGAGTATATAATCAACCATGCCGAGGACAAGGTCATCTTCATCGATGAGGATCTGCTGCCACTCCTCGAGCGGCTGGCCGGGAAGATGCCGACCGTCAAACAGATCGTCGTCATGAGCAATAGCGGCAGCTTCAGGACCATTCTTGAACCGGCGCTCGATTACGAGAGCATCCTCGCCGCGCAGCCGCCGGAGTTCGTCTGGCCGGAACTCGACGAGAATACGCCGATGGGGCTCTGCTACACGAGCGGGACGACCGGCAAGCCGAAGGGCGTGCAGTACACACACCGCTCAAACTACCTCCATACGATCACCGGCGCGCTTCCGGAGCTGATGGGGCTCAGCCGCAGGGATGCGGTACTGGCAATTGTTCCGATGTTCCACGCCAACGCCTGGGGAATGCCCTTCACCGGCATGATGCTTGGACTAAAACAGGTCTTCCCCGGCCCGATGATGGATGGAGCATCGATCTGCCAGCTCATCCAGGACGAGAAGATCACCTTCACCGCCGGTGTTCCAACCATCTGGCTTGGCGTAATGAATGAGCTTCGCCAGAATCCGGGAAAATACGATCTCTCGAGCCTCAAATCGATGGTCTGTGGAGGCTCAGCGCCACCGCGAGCCCTGATCGAATGGTTTGAGAGCAACCTCGGCGTCGAGTTCATTCAGGCGTGGGGAATGACCGAGACGAGTCCGCTCGGGACGGTGACCCGGCTCAAACCGCAGATGGCCGACTGGTCGCGGGAACGGCAACTCGACATCAAGCAGCGTGCCGGACTCTGCGCTCCCGGACTGGAGATGCGGATTGTCGACGGTGAAGGTAAAGAGGTTCCGCGCGATGGCTCATCGATGGGCAGGCTGCTCATCCGCGGCCCGTGGATTGCGTCGACCTATTACCGCGAGGAACCGACCGAAGATAAATTCCCCGGTGGCTGGCTCGATACCGGCGACATCGCGACCATCGACCCGGAAGGCTATATGTCGATCGCCGATCGATCGAAGGATCTGATCAAGAGCGGTGGCGAATGGATATCCTCTGTCGATCTCGAAAATGCGATCATGGCCATTCCCGGTGTCGCGGAGGCCGCCGTCATCGCCGTCTTCCACCCGAAATGGCAGGAACGGCCGCTCGCCTGCGTCGTCACCCGTCCAGGGGTCACGCTGACACGTGAAGAGATCCACGCCCACCTCGAGCAGCAGTTTGCCAGGTGGTGGCTGCCGGATGAGGTAGTCTTCATCGAGACCGTGCCGAAGACGAGTGTCGGCAAGTTTGACAAGAAGGTACTGCGGCAGCAGTTTGCAGACTTTAAGCTTCCAGGTTAAGCCGGGCTAAGGCAGGCTGACAAGACACGACGTTATATTGACAGAGATGGCCGCCGGGACTCTTCCGGGCGGCCATCTCTTTTGCTCGTATGATTCGCTGATCGATCGAGGCCAGCGCTGTCAGCGTGTAGTCTCGCCACCGCTCCGGCCAAGTGACGCAGTCTTCGCCTTTGGCGCCTCTTTGCGAACATAGAGTTCCGGGTTCTTCTTCGCTGTCGCCAGGCAACCCTCGCAGCAGAAATAGACGACTCGGCCAAAGAACTCGCCATTCACCTTCTTGCTGGTCAGTGCCTCACCGGAGACCGGACAGGTCTCGACGCCGTCGCCCTTGCCAAGGAACTTGTCCTGCGGCGTGGCCGCCGCGACCTCGTTATGGTGATCACCGTGGCCACCACCTGGCAGGGCGGCGACGGCGGCAAGCTGCTCCTTTTCGGTACTCTTGATGAAGAGTGCCGGCTGCTTCTTCACCTCGTCAAGGCATCCCGGGCAGCAGAAATAGATCGTGCGTCCAAAGAACTCACCCTTGACCTCTTTGCTCGTGATCTTTTCGCCAGTCACCGGGCAGGTCGTGATTCCGTCGCCCTTGCCCTTGAAATCACTCTTTGCCTGCGCAAGGCCGGTCAGACTTAGCGCGAGAACCACCATCGTAATCGATAATATTCTGTTCATTGTTCTTCTCCAGTAATTGCCAGTGATTGCCAATTCAAGTTGGATTCTAACCGAAAAATTTACCAAAATAGTAAGGCACGCATTTGCGCCACCACGGCCAGTCATGTGCGACATCCTCGCCCCAGAGGTCGAACCAGTGCGGGATGCCGAGGGTGGTCAGAATGTCCGCGAGGCGACGCGAACGATCAGGCGCCTCGTGACTGCCCTGTCCGCTGAAGACCAGGATCCGACGCCCACCGCGACGCAGGGTTTCGAGTGGAGCGCCACCGAGGTTTGGCAGATAATCGACCGGATTGTGAAAGTAGACCCGGCCGGCGAGGTCGCCTCCGTATGGACCGAGGAAGGGTCGGATGTCGTAGCTGCCGCTGATCAGCATCGCTCCGCTGAACTGGTCCGGATGACGAAAGAAGAGGCCGGCAGCGGAGGTCGAACCAAGACTGATTCCCATCAGGATCGGCCGGATCGTCTCGTCCTGACAGTCGTGCCTGATGAATGGCAGTACCTCTTCGAGAATGTAGCGCTCATATCGTTCAAGCCAGTCAATCTTCTCTTCCGGACCGGCATCACGATTGAGGAGTGAGAGCTGGTTGACGCTGTTGACGGAGTATAGTTTGACCTTACCCTGATCGAGCCACCACCGAAGTGAGCCGATCAACTGGAATCGTTCGTATTCAAGGTAGTCTGCCGCGGCGGTTGGGAGCATGAGAACCGGAGTACCGTATTGGCCAT
>JBEIMN010000192.1:0-6225 GCA_040378705.1 Acidobacteriota bacterium | reverse complement strand
GAACCAGCAGGAAGAGATCTCCGGTCAGACTTCTCTGCCGCCCACGCGCCAGAATCTGACCAAGTTGAGCGTGATAATCATAAATCACGTCGAGCTGCCCCCTGAACCAGCGTGCACGCTGGCGGGAGGCCCCGGCAGCCTGGAGGGGCTTTGGATCATAGAGTATTGCGCCCGGAACAAACTCGACCCGGGCATCACGGACGGCGAGCAGCAGATCCAGTTCAAGGTCTTCGGCCTGTGTATGAAGGAGCGGCGCAAGTTCGGCGAGTATCGGACAACGGAGAGCCATCCCCGTGCCGCGCAGCGGAACAGCCCATCCGGACTGCTGCCGTGCCTGGTCATCGATCTGCTGCATGAGAACTTCGGACCAGCCGGCAAGTCGCGCGGTCCGGCTTTCGGCAAGTGGGGCGACAAACGCCTGCGCCGCATCCGCGCCGCCAGCGATGGCCTCTCCGAGGGCGGCGAGGCTTCCCGGTGCGAGCCGGCTGTCGGCATCGACAATGACGACCACCTCCATCCGGCTCCAGAGATCGATATTCCCCGCAAGCCACCACTCGATCACGGCCCCTTTTCCACTCGGACCAGTTTGACGCTCGGCCACAGTTGCCCCGGCCACCCGCGCTTCAGCCGCCGTTCCATCGACGCAATGATCGGCCACGACGTGGAGCTGGCTTCCGGGCCACTCGCCAAGGAGCGGCAGCATCGATGCGACTGTTGCCCCAATTGTCCCCGCCTCATCCCGGGCGGCGATCAACACAATCGCACCACGCCCCGGGATCTTCGGTGTCGTCGGAGATGAGCTGATCTTCCGCCGTCCCAGGACTCGCAGGCTGAGAAGCCGGAAAAGAAGCATCGACCGCATCACACTATCAAGAATCAGTGGCAGGCAGATTATATTCAGCGTCAGGAAAAGCCAGGAAAAGTAGTTCATCGATAATCAATGCAGGCATCAACGCGTCGACTCACGCCGGCGTTGGCGCAACGTGCGCCGATTCGCGGCTGGTGATCTCGGAGCAGCAGGAAAGACCAATCCAGGGCGTCATTCGCGATCAAGAGTCTACCCAAGTTGATCCCAATCGGTCAAGGATGGGAATGTTCGGGGGGCCGGTATTGCCCGGACTGTCCACTACGTCGCCCACGCGAAAGACAGGAATTCTGAGCAGCAATGCGAGGCCTGGGCGCGGCCTGGGTGCGGCCTGGGTGCGGCCTGGGTGCGGCCTGGGTGCGGCCTTGGTGCGGCCTGGGTGCGGCCTGGGTGCGCGGACCTCCGGTCCACATGTCCCCGGCACAGAGCCGCTTTGAGATTAAATGGAGCGGTGAAACCTGAAGACATGCGGGCCGGAGGCCCGCGTACCCCGCGTACACAAGGAGTCCCGTCACCCTGGAAAAAGTGGACTTTGCAAAAGTCCTGGGGCAACTCGAGGGCCTGATGTTGAAAATTTGACAATCGCCCCCTTATATGCAGAATGATTAACTGATAAAATCAATTGTCTTAGAAGAGTTCACACAGCGGTTGCCGGGGGCATTGATTCCGGTTTCGGGCCCGCTTACTGGCCACTTTCCGACCCCCCGCAAAGAGCACGTGCCCACCGGGCATGCCAGACACACACAACAGACCTGCACAACCTGCACAAAAAGATGGAGAAGCAGATGAGAACTTCCCTTGCAATTGGCCTCAAATTTGGCCTTAAAACTGGCCTCAGGCCTGGCCTGATACCAGGGTCAATCCTGCCAGTCATCGTCATGATCGTCGCGCTCGGGATTGCACAGGCGAGCACCGTCGTCATTCCAAGCGACGATGAACTGATCATCGGTGCGCGCGCCATCGTCCGCGGCTTCGTCATCTCATCGGTTAGTGGATACGATGAACGAAATCGCGGCCTCTTTACCTATACCACGATCGATGTAAGGCAGGTTCTGAAGGGCAACGTACTCTCCGCCGCATCTTCCGAGATCGTCATCAAGGAACCGGGGGGAATCTCGGGAAATCTTGGAACTTTCGTCTATGGAGTTCCCCAGTTCACGCCACGCGAAGAGGTGCTGCTCTATCTCGACACCTGGCCGGATGGCAGCCTGCGCGTCTACCATTGGTACATGGGCAAGTTCACGATCGTGGCCAACAAGCTGACTGGCCGGCAGGAGATTAACCGTGAAGCGACCGATCCAAAGGTCACGGTGAGGGGACGATCGACACGCGGTGTATCGACCGATCAGTCAGATCTCTATTCCTATCTGTCAATGGTCTCATCGAGGCTGCCCCTCCTCTACAGCCAATCGGTCGAGCACGAGAACCAGTACTTCAAGGGCAACTCAATCAACTCACTTCCGATCGAGGTACCGA
Source organism: Acidobacteriota bacterium (assembly GCA_040378705.1). Taxonomy (GTDB): domain Bacteria; phylum Acidobacteriota; class Blastocatellia; order RBC074; family RBC074; genus CAIOZW01. The sequence continues at coordinate 3,884 of JBEIMN010000192.1, read as the reverse complement.
GCATCGATGCGCTGTCACGGAGTCCGAACTATACGCTGATCAACCCCTACCAGCCACTGCGCTGGTTCGAGCCGGACGAGGGGCGACCGATCATATTTAGTATGAATTCGACTGGAATGCCCAATGGACGAATGGCTGAAGACATTCGCGCGGCGATGCAGGTCTGGTCAAATGTAGCCAACACCTCGGTCAGACTCGTTCTCGGCGGGCAGACCTCAACCTGCGGATTGTCGAACATTGACGGGGTCAACACCATCTCTTTCAACAATTGTGATCAGTACTCATCATTCTCCCCGCCGGTAAGGGGAGGATGTGCCGGGGTGCTGGCTGCGGCGGGCATCTCCAATTTCGATACGACCCAGCGCAAGACCATTGGTGGAATACTCTTCCACCGCGCAATCGAGGGAAATCTCTCGTTCAACCCATACGCGAACTGCTATTTCACCGATCCGTGCAACGTGCGGGAGATCGCGACCCACGAGTTTGGCCACGCGCTGGGGCTTGGTCACTCAAAGGACCCCGACGCCTCGATGTATGCGATTGCTCATCTCGATGGCCGCTGCGGGTCGGTTCGTGCCGACGACGAGGCCGGAATCAGGTTCATCTATCCGACAGCGCTGCCTTCAGGACAGAGCCCGACGATCACAACCGTCTCTCTCCCGCAGGCGCAGGCAGAGTCAGCATACGAGTTTGACCTCAGTGCCGGGAGTGGCACTGCCCCCTACCAGTGGAAGGTGATCGGCGGGTCGCTGCCTCAGGGAATAACACTGACCAGCACTGGCTCGCTTCGTGGAATATCGATGATTCCGGGAGATTATGCCATTACCTTCCAGGTTACGGACAGCCTGAACCAGTATTATCAGAAGACGTTCGTTCTGACCGTCAGGCCAAAACCGACCGGACCGACCCCCAATCCAGTCATCAGTGATGGCGGGCTCCAGTTCTTCCCGCTCACGGTTCCGGTTCGATGGTATGACACGCGTTCTCCAACCGGCACCTGCAACTCTCCGCGCGCACCGCTCAACGCCTTTGGCACAGCGATCGTGACGGTTCGTGGCGCCTGTTTCAGCGCCAATATTCCGGCAACCGCGCGGGCAGTCGTCGGACAGGCGACGATAATCAATCTGTCACGGAATCAGGGGACTTACCAGATCATCGCCGCCGGCGCCAATCGGAGCGCGACGGGCAACATTGCCTACAATGCACTCCAGACACTGACGACGACATTCACGACCCCGCTCAGTCAGAGCGGCGCGCTTGAGGTGGTGACCAGTAATCAGTCCCACGTCGTCATCGAGATCATCGGATACTATGCGCCGCCGGCGGCGGGCGGGCTCTATTTTCATCCGATTCCAAACTCGATCCGACTAATCGACACCCAGGCGGAGGCAGGCGCCTGCTCGAGCTATGTCCAACCGCTCGGAACCGGCTCCACTCACGCCGAGCGCGCAACCGTCAAGTGCAACGGTGTCGTCATTCCGGCTTCGGCGAAGGTCATCATCGGCAACGCGACGGTGACCAATGTCTCATCAAATATCGGGTTTGTCACAATCTATCGCTCAGGGGTTTCCCGACCAAATATCACCAGTCTCAATGCGCAGGTCGGAGAGACCGTCTCGAACCAGATCTTCACCGGTATCGGCAAGGAGGGTGTGTTCAGCACCTACACCAGCACAAAGATGAACCTCTCATTCGATGTCATGGGATATTTTAGTTCGGATGAGAGTGATTTCAATGGAGCTGGTCTCCTCTTCTACCCGGTCAATGGCTCGATGCGCCTTATCGAGACGCGACTCAGCGAATCGGGGTGTTACTCATACAGCCGTCCACTCAACGCGAAGCAGGAGGTGTCCATCTCTGCCCGACTCACCTGCAACGGGATTCAACTCCCAAACAACGCCGAGACGATCACCGGTTACTCGACCGTCGTCAATCAGTCGCAGCTGAGCGGGTCGCTCCTCTTTTATCCGAGCGACCAGCCACGGCCGATCACTGCAAACATGCATTACGCATCGACCGGATCGACCCCGAACTCGTTCACCGTCAGACTCGGCGTCAGCGGTTCTTTCAAATTCGAGGCGGCAAATTCGGTCAACCTCTACGTCGACGTGATTGGCTATTTTGCGCCCTAAAACGGCCGAATGATCCGGTTGAGCCAGAAGATGCCGGCGACCATCCGCGCCGGCATCTCCTCTTTCCGCTACTTCCGCTATTTCCGGCCGATCACCAGCGTCGCTCTCGCCGAGACATCGAAATCTATCCCCTGCCGCTCACGATCGATGATCTCGATCATCTCCGCCTGCACACGCAATCGGCTCTCACTATCCGGCAGAATCCCCAGCCAGTGATCGAGGAAGACTGTCCGGATCAACGGCGACTCGAAGAATTCCTGACCTGAAGGAAATTCGAAGACCTCCCGGCTGACCACGCTCTGAACACTCCGCAAGCCAGCCGCCTCCGCCGCTTCCTCCAGCTCCCCCGTCGTCGGCCTCTCGGCAATCAACGCTTCCAGTTGTGGCGTGTACGTTATCAGACCCAAGTTATACAAAGCCTCCCAGTAGATTGAGAAGAGCTCATCGAAGCTGCCGCGAGTGAGTGTTTTGAGAACGGTGGTACCGCCCTGGCGAGTGAGTTTAGCGAGGTCATCGAGGGTGAAGGTGGGTGGGCGCCAATGAGCGAGTGAGGTATCGGCGATGACGAGATCGAACTCGAGCTGCGAGAAAGGCGATGCGTCGAGAGAGCCGGCCGCGAATTCGAGGCGCTGCGCCTGTTTGATACGTGCCTTTTCGCGCGCGAGTGCGATCAATTCGGCATCGGAGTCGAGGGCGAAGACTTCGACCTTCTGGCCGCTGCGCAGGGCAAGGTCGAGGGCAAAGCCGCCACTCCCGCATTCAACTTCGAGGAATCGTCCCTCGGCAGGAATTTTGACCTTCTCATCGACGAGGCGGTCAAAAAGTTCCCTCCAGGTGGGGGTAATGTACAGATCGTAAAGATAGGCCTGTTCCCTTAGTTCCATTTGCTAACGTCTGCTCCGTGGCTCGCTCCTGATCTCGCGGACGAGAGGCAGAGCGTGATAGATTTTTTCGAGCGCTTCGGTGATTGCCAGGCTATGGACACCGACGGCACGCGAACCTTCCGCTTCGTCAACATAGAGGTAGCGGTTGGGAAGTTTCTGGATATTACTGTCGAAATTGATTCCGACCAGTTCGCCACGGCGATTGATGACCGGGCTGCCTGAATTACCACCGATCGTATCGGCGGTATAGACGAAATTGAGCGGTGTCGCCAGATTGAAGTTGCCGGGATTGGCGATGAGTTCGCGATAGCGAGCCGGCAACTGGTAGGGTGGCCGCTGATCAAATCCGAAAGCGCGATCAAAGAGGCCAAGAAAAGTGGTATGAGCGGGAACGAGAGTCGTATCCTCCTCGTAACCGGCGACTGTGCCATAGGTGAGGCGCAGATTGAAATTGGCGTCAGGATAGATGGTTCGCCCGTAAACGGCGAAGCGTGCGCGGGCGATCTTCTCGCCGGCCGCCGCCTCGATGCTGATAATGCTCTCTTCCTGTCCGGTGCGAAGCTGGCGCAGGATCGGCTCGATCTGGCGGGCGAGCCGAAGCAGCGGATCGTTCGACTGCTCGATGGCCTGCGGACCGGCAGTAAGCAGGCTCTGCCTGAATTCAGGATCGTGAAGGCGGCTTTGGGCCACGGCAGCACGAATGGCTTCACCCAGTGGGGCGTCACCGGTGACCGCCTTTATCGCCCTGATAAAAGGGTCATCGGGACCAAGACTGGTCTGGGCGTCACCGAGCCAGGCGGCGAGAAGCTCCTGCTCCATTGCCGTGTATATTGGGGCACGCGAGAGGAGCGAGAGCCGGAGTGCGTCG
>JBEIMN010000191.1:0-6245 GCA_040378705.1 Acidobacteriota bacterium | reverse complement strand
TCTACAGCCGCTACCCGGAACCACAAAAAGGTTACGAGCTCTCAACAAAGAACGAGAACCACCAGGTCTGGTATCACCGTGTCGGAACGGCGCAGAGCGAGGATCAGCAGATCTATGTCGACGCTGCCAATCCGCAACGATTTCACGGGGTCCGGACAACCGAGGATGAGCGCTTCGCAATCCTGACCATCTCCGATCGCGGCAAGGGTAAGAAGGGCAACTCCGTCTTCTACCGCGACCTCTCGAAGGGCGAAAAGAGCTTTCACCCGATTGTGGCTGAGATCGGTGACGACAGCTTCAGTGTCATCGACAATATCGGTGACAAGTTCCTGCTCGAGACCAACCATAAGGCGCCGAATGGTCGTGTCATCCTCTTCGATCCGCGTCAGCCGGGCGTCTGGCAGGATGTGCTGCCCGAAAAACCGGAGCCACTCCAGAGCGCGGAGATCGCCGGCGGCCGGATCTTTGCGACCTACCTCAAGGATGTGACGACACGCGCCTACGTCTATAACCTCTCCGGCAAGCTTGAGAACGAAGTAGTCATGCCCGGCCCCGGCACCGCAGCCGGATTCAACGGCAACTTCGACGACAAGTTCGTCTTCTACACCTTCACCTCACTCAACTACCCGCCATCGATATTCAGGTACGATATCGCGACGAAGCGATCGAGCCTCTATCGCGCGGTCGAGATCCCCGGGTATAAGGCAGAGGATTTCGAGACTAAACAGGTCTTCTACACCAGCAAGGATGGAACGCGGATTCCGATGTTCCTCGTCTACAAGAAGGGCCTGAAACTCGATGGCAGCAATCCGACACTGCTCTATGGCTATGGCGGATTCAACATCACCACCTCGCCCGGCTTCAGCGCACTGCGGATCGCCCTGCTCGAAAGGGGTTTCGTCTACGCTTCCGCCAACCTTCGGGGTGGTGGTGAATATGGCGAGAAGTGGCATGAGGCCGGAACGAAGCTGAAGAAGCAGAATGTCTTCGACGACTTCATCGCCGCCGCCGAGTGGCTGGTCGCCAACAAATATACATCATCGGATAAGCTGGCCGTTCAGGGAGGTTCAAACGGCGGACTGCTCGTCGGGGCGGTCGTGAATCAGCGTCCGGAACTCTTCAAAGTGGCGATTCCGCAGGTCGGAGTCATGGACATGCTCCGCTTTCACAAGTTTACGATCGGCTGGAACTGGATCGCGGATTACGGGTCGAGCGACAACCCGGAGGAGTTCAAAGCTCTCTACGCCTACTCCCCACTCCATAATCTGCGCGAAATACGCTACCCGGCGACGCTTGTCACAACGGCAGATCACGACGATCGCGTCGTCCCCGCGCACTCCTTCAAGTATGCCGCGACATTGCAGGAGCGGCAGCGCGGTCCGGCCCCGGTCCTTATCCGGATCGAGACCAAATCGGGCCACGGCGCCAGCAATACCGCCAAGCAGCTCGAGGGAACTGCCGATGTCTACGCGTTCATAATCGAAAACATCAAATAGCCGAAAGGGAGATGAAAGAGGGACACCGTCCACCTTTCATCTCCCTTTACTCTCTCTGCTCTCTTTAGGCCTTTTAGTCCCTTCAGTCTCTTCAAGTCGTCAGTCGACGATAGATGCCCGGCAGCCTCTCCGGCAGACTCATGACATCATCGATGATGGTGTAGCCAACCTCACCGTAAAGATCCTTCAGTTCAGACTCGGAATCCCGATCGATCGTGATGCAGAACGGGGTGATCCCCTGAATCTTCGACTGGCGAAGAGCCGTCTTTGTATCCTCGCGCGCGTAGCGTGAGTCGCCATAATCATGATCGTACGGGCGGCCATCGCTGAGAATGATCAGCAGTCTCGTCCGCGCCTCCTGCCGTTCGAGTTCAGCCGCCGCATGGCGGATCGCCGCTCCGAGTCGTGTATTGTTATGGTAGGTGATGCCGCCGATTCGCCGTTCGATCTCTTCGCTGTACTTCTCTTCAAACCGCTTGATCTGATAGTACTTGACATTGCGCCGACCTTCACTGGAGAAGCCGGATATGGCATAGGCATCACCAACCGCCTCGAGCGCCTCGCTCATCAGAACCAGGCCCTGTTTCTCGATATCGATGATCTTCTGACCTGGCCGGGTATAGGGCTGATTCGGATGACGGCTGATCGTTCGCGCAGTCGAAGATGACATATCGAGCAGAAATGAGACCGCGACGTCCCGCTCACGGCGTATTCGCCGGATGTAGAGCCGATCGGACGGGCGCCCCGTCGTCCGACGATCGACGTGATGATCGATCACCGCCTGAAGATCGAAGTCTTCACCATCGATCTCTCCCTTGATTTTACGCATCGATTCCGGCTTCAGCATCTGAAACTGATGGCGGATCGATGAGATCACGCCCGAATAGCGCGAGCGAACGTGGGCGACAAACTCAGGTGAGCCGCGCCGGTTGAGCCGCTGAATGACCCGGCACCAGCGCGATCGATGATCGCCAAGTTCACGATCCCACTCATCGTAAAAAAAGACCTCGTCACCATCCTGAAGCTCCTGTTCGCTCGTCTCGGCGTTCATCAGCTCGTTGAGCAACTCCGAGTCGCTTGAAGAGGCTTCCTCGACCGCCTGTGACCATTGCCATTGATTGAACAGATCGGTCTTCTTTGGCGTCTGCGAAGAGGTCTGCTGCTGCTCCGACTGGCCCTGATTCTCATCCTCGTCATCCTTCTCGACCTCCTCCTCTTCTTCGCTCGTCTCCGCGTCCGAGGGCTTCGGCGCCTTGCTCCCCTCGAGCAGTTCATAGACCCTGAAGGTGGCCCTGAGCGTGTCGCCGACCGTCGCCTCATCACGGCGCAGATGCTCGCCGATAATGACCTCGAATTGGTGAATTACCTCGGCATAGCCCCGTCGTGCCGACTCATCGATCACTCCGCCACAGAGCGTGATCTGAAAAAGCATCTCATAGACTGCCTGCTCCACCGTCAGCTCAGCAATCGGCGGGCGCCGCTCGATCAGCCGATTTCGGACAAAGTCGAGGTCGCGGCGGATGCCACGGTAGGTGGAGCGCAGCTTCCAATCGATGCGCCCATTCTCCAGTGTCGTGAAGATCCGCGTCGCCAGTGACGGATTGGCGAAACGTCCGAGAACCATCCGGTACTCAGCCTGCTCGAAAGCCTCCGGGTCGAGCGGCCGACGCCGCGCCATTCCAAGATGCTCGACATTTGAATACTGGACGTAATCGCCCTCCCGCAACTCCTGATCGATCCCGGCGGCAAGCCTCTGCCGCTCAAGCTCATCGAAATGATCCTCGACCTCGCGCAGTGCAGCGCGAATCGACGCCGTCCCCACCTCCCGCGTCCCAAACTCGACCTGGCCGGAGGCATGCGCCGCAAGCACCTTGTAGAGGCGGAAATCGTCCTCCGGCGAACCAAACTCAGCGACGACCGCCGGCAACTGGATCGTCTGCCCATCGCTGATCCGCGACTCTTCCGGGATCGAACCGAGTGGCGCAATAACCATCTCGCGCCCCGTCAAGCCCTCAACATAGAGTCGCAGCAGGTGTGAGACCGACTCGAGCGCCACGCCATCGTGCGATCCTCGCAGTGCCTCCTGACTCGATTTCGATTCGAGCGCATAGTAGGCCTGCGCCTTCCGCCGGTCAGTCCGGTAGAGCTGCGCCCCCTCGCGCGCCCAGGTCTGAAACTGATCGAGTGTCGCGTGCGCCAGCGCCCGCGGACTGCTCTTGAAACACTCGAGGGCGACGTAGACATTGTATGCGGCAAGCTCTTCAACCAGATCGAGAACCGCCAGTATCCGCTCCTCGGCACGCTTGCGCTGGGTCGCGACTATCGTCGCGAGAACCTTCGGCGTCAGCTTCAGAAAATCGTAGACGACCGCATTCCCTTCCTCGGCAACCTTGCGCGTCACCCGGTTCCATTTATCGTAACTGATCGGCCCCCCAACCTCGATCACCGAGCGTGCCGAACGGAAATACTGCAGCGCCGTCGCTCCGCCGCGCTCGAGATAGCTCGTCGTCTGACGACAGAGGTCGAGCATGACCTCGGGACTACCCGTAAAGCGAATCCCCTCGCCAACCGCCCCGAGAAACTCGGCCGCCGTTGCCCCCGTCCGCTGTGCAAAGCTCTCGGCGAGCGTCAGCGTGACCTCGATCGCCTCTTCAACCCCCTCACCCTGCATCTCACGCAGGGACTTCAACGCCTGCGGAGCCGCACTCAGAACCTCGAGGCTGTGCTTGACCGATCGGTGCGCCACCTCGACCGCAATTCCAAATAGCCGTCCCGCTGACCGCTCATCACCGAATGCCGCCACCAGCCGTGGCGCATCCCGAAAAGTCTTCAGCGCCGCCGCCGGCGAAAGGATGATCTGCCTCGCACAGAGCGAAACCAGTACCGCACGCAACGAAGCGGGCAATATCTCAAGCGTCTCGATCGAGTAACGAAAAAAGTCGCTCGCCTCCTCCGTGCTCTGCTGCGCGATTCGCCGCCCGATCTCACCCCACGCTTTCAGATCCCCGTTTTCGAGCATCCGCGCGACCTCCGGCACCGCCTTGAAAAAATCGCGCGCCACCGCTGGCGAATGGCTCAATAACGACGCACCAATATCGATCGTCACCCAGCCACGATCGCTCGGCTTGATCCCCATCTTCTGCGCCAACGCTTCAACTGCTTTGCTGGTCAGACCTTTCAAAATCGAGACTCCCTGCCATCTTCACTCTTCACCATTTCATATCACCTCATATCACCGTAGTCACAATCTCGCGAATTCCACGCTGCAACTCCGGATCGTCGGTAATCGGATTGGCAATCGCAATCTCACAGGCCGTAACCGGCGCGATGCCCCGCGCGATCATCTGCGCGGCATAGACCAGCAGTCGCGTCGAAACCCCCTCTTCAAGCCCGTGCCCCTTCAGGTTCCGAACCTTCTCGCCAATCCTCACCAGGTCACGGGCGGTCGTCTCCGCCACTCCACCCTCGTGGGCGACGATCGCTGTCTCAGCCTCCGCCGGAGGATAGTCGAATTCGAGCGACAGAAAACGCTGCCGCGTCGACTGCTTGAGATCCTTCAATACACTCTGATAGCCCGGATTATAGGAGATGACCAGCATGAAATCTTCCGGTGCGTTGAGCAGTATCCCAAGCTTCTCGACCGGCAGAATTCGTCGATCATCCGTCAATGGATGGATCAGGACGATCGTGTCCTTTCGCGCCTCAACCACTTCGTCGAGGTAACAGATCGCGCCATGGCGCACCGCGGTCGTCAGTGGACCATCGTGCCAGACCGTCTCATCCCCCTCGAGCAGAAACCGTCCGACCAGATCGGTCGCCGACAAATCCTCGTGACAAGCGACTGTTATCAACGGTCGTCCCAGACGGTAGGCCATCGCCTCGACAAATCGCGTTTTGCCACATCCCGTCGGCCCCTTGAGCATGACCGGGAGTTTTGCCTTGTAGGCAGTCTCGAAGATCGAGACCTCATCCCTGACATTCAAATAATAGGGTTCTCTTGTCAGCAGATACTTCTCGATCGGCTGTTCCTTAACGATAGTTTTGTCAGATGAACGCTGGCTCATATTGTCCCCGGTCGTTAATACGATATTCAGTACGGTATTCAGTACGGTATGATGAAGTTTGTTTCATGCTAAAATCGTCGATTGATTCTAGCATTGCCCGAAGCCGTTTGTCAGTTCACCTTTCGGTGCCGGCGTAAATTGGGTCGTAACTGTTCGGAAAGACTATAAAGAGAGTCAATAATAGATCCGATCACGAATAGAGGAGGCGGGAGCAGTATGATTGCCGTAGCCATGAGCGGAGGGGTCGATTCTTCGACCGCAGCCGCGTTACTGAAAAATCAGGGGTTGGAGCTGGTCGGATTCTCAATGCAGCTCTGGGATCAGCGAAGAATCAACGTCGGCCCGGATGGGGAGCCGCTGCCCTCGCGCTGCTGCTCGCTCGACGACCTCTATGACGCACGCACGGTCGCCGCGAGGCTCGGGTTCCCATTCTATGTCGTCAATCTCGAGAACGAGTTCGAACGGGACGTCGTCCGGCCATTCGTCACCGATTACGTGAACGGACTCACCCCAAGCCCCTGCGTCGCCTGCAATTCATTCCTCAAGTTTGACAAGCTGGTTGAACTCGCACGAACGGCCGAGGCCGGCAAGGTCGCGACCGGCCATTATGCACGTGTCAACTTCGACGAGGCGAGCGGCCGCTGGCAACTGCTGCGGGCAGTCAACCGTGCGAAGGACCAGTCAT
>JBEIMN010000190.1:0-6252 GCA_040378705.1 Acidobacteriota bacterium | reverse complement strand
TAATAGTTGCCCATCTCGGCCGCAACCCGCTTCAACGCCCCGTTGAGGTCATTGGTGTTGGTGATCAGAAAGCCGCCTGTCCCCTCTGTCAGCTCAGAAAGCGGACCTTTCTTGCCGAGCTCTTTTTTTCGATCGATATATTCAAAAGTGTTGAAGTTGGTCGAGGCCCGGTCACTAATCCGATAGGCATTGAACGAATTGGCATTGTCAGTGCTGAAGGCGGACGATTCCGTGCGACGTGTCTGATTGACAACTGTCGCCGTTTCGAGCCGGCTGACCTGGTTGCCGGCGCCGACCAGCAGATCACGAATATTGATACTATAGAAACTGAGTCCGCCACGCGTCGATTCGTGAATCGCGTTGCGGATTGCCGGTGCGAGACCCGGTGGAAGGTAGAGTCCGTCGGAGAAGTAGATGGCCATCTTTCGCCCCGGAACCTGCCGATGCGACCTGGCAAAAGGGATCAGTGAGAAGACGTGGTGCGGACTCTTCACCTCTTCGGCCATCCGCGCCGATTGTTCAAGCGCGTCAAGCGACATCCGTGCCAGCATCGCCGTGCCTGTACTATCGCCAGCTTCTCTAATAGTTTCTCGCGGACTCTCTGCCTCGATTTTGAGCTGCGCAGCCGGTCTGAGCTGCGCGGCCAGGGCTTGAGATCGTTCTTCGTGGCTCTTCTCGACGGTTGAAGTCGCCAGCTCGACCGCCTGCCGGAGCCTCTTTTTATCACCGGTGAAGTTTTCGATCAGGTAAAGTTTTCGCCCGATGGTCATGACACGGACCTGCATCGAATCGGAGACCGAGTTGTCGATGAACTGAAAGGCCGCGTCGCGAACCGGCTGGACTCGCTGAACCGAAAGATGATCGAAGAGCATCGTCACCAGATGAAGCGGTTTTGCATTGCTCGATTCTGATCGCCCAGCCGCAGCTTCGTTTTTGCCTGATCCCTTTGAATCTGGAGAGTCGCTGATCGGTCGAAACTCGGTCACAAGCTGGGGAGCACCATCCTCATAGATTTCAAGCTCCTCGGTTCGGATGTCGCGAACCGGGCGACCCTTCTTATCCGTCACCACAATATCGAGTGACACCTCGCTCGTTTTGACACGGATCGGCTGCTGCTCGCCACCGCCCGGGCTGACCGTTTTTGCCGGAACCCCGGCTCCACCAGCGGCCGGGCCAGATGACTGGCCAGTCACCTGGCCAACTGAGGGCAGCGTTAATGATAACGTCAGCGTCAATGCTGACCAGCTCCGCATCTTGCTCACTTTGCCTGCTCCCTGACGATCGACGCCTCGACCATCGATCATTGCTCCTTCGACTTCAACTGCCTGATCAGATTGCGAATCTTCTCCGCATCCTGCGCGTTCGGAACCAGTTTAAGGAAGAGTTCAAGCTCGGCGGCCGCTTCCTGACGACGTCCGCTTTCGCTGTAATATTGCGCCAGATACATGTGAATGTCGGGCGGAACACTGGTTCCTCCCAGCTCCCCGGCCTTCTTCAGGTGAGGCTCCGCGTCACCGTGCCGGTTCAATTTCCAGTAGGAAAGGCCGAGATAGAAGTGCTCAAAAGCGCCATTTGAAGAATCTGGCGCGATTATCAGCGCCTTTTGCAGCGACTCGACCGCCTCACTCGTCCGCTGCGTATGGAACTGCGCCACACCCAGTCCGTAGAATGATGCTGCACCACCACGGTTGACCTCGACCGCCAGCGTCAGAATCTGTCGCGCCTCTTCGTACTGCTGCAATCGGACATACTCGATTCCCAGCCGTTCAAGCGCGTCATAGTAGCGCGGGAAGGTCTGGAGGGCCTCCTTCAGCGAGGCAATGCCCGCCGACTTCTCCTGTGCGCTGTCGAGCTGCTTCACTGCACGATCGAAGGTCTTTCGCGCCTTCTCCGGGACGTCCTGTGCAAACAGTGTCCCGGCGGTGCCCGCCGACGTGACGGGCTTCCTCTCCGCGATCTCCTTCAGCATGAAATCGACCTGTTCATAGTGCGAGGCACCACTGTTGCGGAGCGCCTGCAGCACGATCCGCGTCGACTGGCCAGCATGCTTGCCATCGGAATGGACCTTGATGATGAATACACCCTGCGAAAGGTTGCGGAAGGAGTACCTTCCGGCCGGATCGGTATAAGTGTAAGTGATGAACATCTCAAGCTCATTCTGAAGCTCGACCCGAATGCGGTTGATCGGCTCACGCCCCGTATTCACGACCATTCCGTTGATCGCGTTTCGCCCCTGCGCACCAACTGCCACGGTGCAGGCTGCGAGGGCCACGAAGACGGCCAGCGTTCGAATGAAGTCTCTCCAGCTTCTCATCGGAATACCTCCCCCAGCCGAGCTTGTCAGCCGATCTTGTCAGCGCCAGTCTGCCCCTCTCGTCACGTCGCGCAATGAATCGTCATCGTGACGAGCGGGGCAAAACAGAATTGGTACGATTCGACTGTATTACCGTGACCAAATTAATCTCCCCGAGCTGGTTTCAATTATGGTAGTCACTTTAATACAGTCAGTATTGCAGTATGACAATGTGGGGCATAATGTAGCACAATTTTATTGCCCGGTCTCAATTTTCTACCCGGCCGTATTGTTGTTTACCGGTGTTCGTTGTATTTTTGCGCTGTCAACTCGTATTCCAACAACCTTATAAAACGGAGAAGCACCATGATCAATCGTCGAGATTTTGTCACTCGATCGGCCGGTGCCGTTGCTTCGGCATCGTCACTGAGTGGCGGATTTTCAATACTGTCCGGCCCGGGAAGCCCGGCTGACACGATTCGTGTCGCCGTCGTCGGTGTCCGGGGGCAGGGAAATGCCCATATCCGCGAGTATCTCAATATGCAGAATGTCGAAATCGCCGCGCTGTGCGACATCGATCCCACCGTCCTCAACCAGCGTCTGGGTGAGATAGAGAAGGCGTCGGGAAAGCGGCCAAAGGCCTATTCCGATATTCGCAAAGTCCTCGAAGACAAGTCGATCGACGCCATCTCGGTCGCCACTCCGAACCACTGGCACAGCCTGATGGGCATCTGGGCCTGCCAGGCCGGCAAGGATGTCTACCTCGAAAAGCCCTGCTCCCACAGTTTCTGGGAAGGCGAGAAGCTGGTCGAAGCGGCACGCAAGTACAATCGAATCGTTCAGCACGGCACCAACAGCCGCGGCTCGGTCGCGCTCCGCGAGGCGGTGCAGAAACTGAACGAAGGAGTGATTGGCGATGTCTACATGGCCCGCGGACTCTGCTTCAAGTGGCGTGATACGATCGGCAAAAAGCCGGATGGCCCGGCCCCGGAGGGCGTCGACTATGACCTCTGGCTCGGACCGGCGCCGAAGCGCGCGTTCAACCCCAATCGCTTCCACTACAACTGGCATTGGAACTGGGACTACGGCAACGGTGACATCGGCAACCAGGGGATTCACGAAATGGATATCGCCCGCTGGGGACTCGGCGTCACTCTTCCCACTCGCGTCATGTCGATGGGTAGTCACTACATGTTCGATGATGATCAGCAGACGCCAAATACGCAGGTCGCGACGCTCGAGTATGACCGCAAAGGTAAAAAAGTCATGCTCGTCTTCGAGGTTCGCCACTGGATGACGAACAATGAAGGGGGCGTCGGTCAGCGCAAGGATGAGAACGGGCTCGTTACCGATAGTAACTGCATTGGCAATATCTTCTATGGTTCGGAAGGTTACATGGCAATCGACGGTTACACCTCCTACAAGACATTTCTTGGAAAGAAGCAGGAGCCTGGGCCGAGTCGCCGCGAGGGTGGCAGCACCTGGGTCAACTTCATTCAGGCGGTGCGCAGCCGGAAGCGTGAGGAGCTGGTTGCTGAGATTGAGGAGGGGCATCGCTCATCCGCCGCCATGCATCTTGCCAACATCTCCTATCGCACCGGTCGCTCGCTCAACTTCAACGCCGACAGTCGGCAGATAACCGGGGATGCAGAGGCCAACGCCATGCTTCGCCGGAAGTATCGCGTTCCGTTCGTTGTTCCTGAAAAGGTCTGATCGGGACCACCGGAGGAATCGGGGGGAGGAATCGGGCCGTCCGATTCCTCCCGTTCAAATCAATCCTGAAGAAGGGTATTTTCTTCGGACCGGAATCGGTGCATAATGGACAGGTCGATCGGTACTCAGTCTCCCCGGCGATCTATTCAAATTGCGGTTCCAGTTCAAGTTGAAAGTATGGCCAAGTCTCGAATTACCCTTCTTTTTTCTGTTTCCATTCTGGCGTTGATTGCCAGCGCAGCTCTCGCGCAGGGGCGTCAATTCGTTGTCCAGCTCGAAGCCCTCTCGAATCAGGAGGCGGCCCTGCGGCGTGTCAGTGAGCTGAGATCCGGCGGAGTCGATGCCTATCTGGTGAGGAGCGAGCTTCCTGGCAAAGGTATCCTCTACCGTGTGCGGGTAGGGAGGTTTCAAACCTCGGCGGAGGCTAGACGGCGCGGGCAGGAGCTGCAAAGCCGCAGCCTGGCGGAGAGCTTCTTCGTCACCACCTGGGAGCCGCCTGTCGATAACCTGGCAGGCAATAACCCGGCAGGAAATAGACCTGCAGCCAGCCCAGTCAATAACATCGCCAGCAGCCCGGTGACTCGTAAGCCGCCAATCGACCCGCCATCTGTCGACAGTCCGATCACCGAACGGCTAATCAATGCCAGCTCGGGCAATTCCAGCTCGGGCACGACTGCCGCAACCCCGCCAGCTCCGTCATCTTCATCATCTCCGGCAGAGCCAGTTGTCAGCGCCGTTTCAAAGCCGGCGCCAGTCCAGAAGCCGGCACCGACGAGAGTGGCCACTTCACCGCGCGCGCCGCAGTCAGCGCCGCCAGTTACCGCCAGCCCGGTGGCTATTTCAAAATCAGTGGCATCAAACTCAGTGCCATCAAGCTCAGTGCCAGAGGAGACGACTGCCAGTACTGTTCCCGTCGTTCGCAGCTTTGTCCGCTTTGCCGATCGGGCAATTGGCTACTCCCTCGACCGTCCGGAGAACTGGGAGGGCGGGCCGCTTGATCAGAAGGAGACCGGCGAGCAGAACATCAATGCCGGGGCACTCTTCAGGTCTCCGTCGGATGGCGCCTTTCTCAATGTCATCTGGAATCCACTCGATCAGGCCAATAGCGGTGATCACGACAACGATCTGATCATCGAACTGATACTTCGCAGCATGAGTTCGGGTGAGGGAACAAAGCAGATGAAGGAGATGTCGCGTCGCGTCGTGACTGAAAACGGTCAGATCAAAACCTATCTCGATCTGAGGGCCCAGTTTGAATCACCGGGGAGATCCTCGATGCTCGATTTTTCCGGCAAGGCGATCGTCGTCCGTGGCAGCAAGGGGATACTTCTTGTCGTCACCTTCTTCTCCAACTCGAGCCCGGCCGATCTCCCGGTTCTTGCCGACCGGATCATGGCTTCGATCACCCTGCCGTGAGGTTTTACCGCCCGATTATCCGCGTCTGATGACAGCTCATCGGGCAGCTAATCTGTGGCCAGGAACTTGCGTGTCTCACGCAGAAAAATCTCCAGTTGGTCGTGGTGAACCCAGTGCCCGGCGCCGGGGACACTGATTAAGCGGTAATTTCGCAGCGCGGCAGTCCGTCCATCCTGCTCCGGATCCCTGGCCCAGCTCTCCATTCCCCAGAAAAGGAGGATTGGACAACTGATCTGGCCAAATATTTCGTCGACATCAGCCCGGTTGTATCCGATCGGAGGGAATGGTCGGGCGAAATTGTCAAACTTCCAGGTCAGTGAACCATCCGAGTTCCAGTTTGTCCCGTGAAGTGTCAGGTTTCTGGCAACCTCATCGGAGAGGTGTGGATTGACCTTCTTCATTCGCGTCACGGCTTCTTCAAGGTTTGAATAGCTCCGTGGTTCGAGCTTTTCGAGCTCGCGGATCTGATGAATCCAGCGGCGCAATCGTTGCGATGCCGGATCATTGACCGAATGGTTGGGTGGCGGTCCAAGCCCCTCGATCGAGACCACTTTCCGAATCCGCTCGGGTATCACTCCGGCACAGGTCATGACGACCGCTCCGCCGAGGCTGTGCCCGATCAGGTCGACCTTATCCTCACCGATCACCTCGATCAGTGCGGCAAGGTCGAGCAGGTGCTCGGCTATGGTATAAGTTGCGCCCGGGGCCTGCTGGCTGTTGCCGTGGCCGCGCAGGTCGATGGCGTAGACTCGATAATCCCGACACAGATCACGGGCCACCCAGTCCCAGTTTCGCGCGTGATCAAGGCCCCCGTGAACCAGGATCAATGC
>JBEIMN010000189.1:0-6268 GCA_040378705.1 Acidobacteriota bacterium | reverse complement strand
GGAGAATAGTAGTAGTCTGCGATCCATTTCGTCAGTGCCAGCAGCTCTTCCGTCACCGGCGGCACCGCCTCGAGCAGCTCCTCGATCTCCTTCAGCTCTCCGCTCTCGTGCCCGCCCGCACCATCCAACCCTTCTTCGATCTCAACGATATACCCTGTCAGCATCTGCCTTCCAAAAGGGACGACAACGCGGCATCCCCGCCGAACCTGATCAGTCAGTCCCTCCGGGACGCGATAGGTGAAGGTCTGGTGCACATTGAGTGGAATCGCTACTTCGACAAACATATTCGGTTTCGCCGCCATTCAACTATCTGACACGATAAAGCCGTGTCCCCGCATCCTCGAAAACAATCGGATAACGCGCCAGAAAAGCCGACTCGTCGGCGGCGAACTGTGTCAGCTCGGCGGTCCCGATCAGGACATAATCGACGCCGTATCGCGCCAGCAACTCCGCCGCCCCTGTCCTGAAGGACAAGATGCTTCGCACGTCATCCTGACGTGACTGGTAGTCTATTCCATGGCTCCAGAGGTGCCCCGGATAGCCCATCACCGATTGCCGCCCCGTCAGCGCAACCGGTGAATTGTGGATCGCCGCGTGCAGGATTATGGCCCGTGCCGGCGTCACCTCACGAATGCGCTCCGCAATCCTCACGTCTTCCGAAGAGAATAATGGAATTCTCTCGACCGGCGACAACCCGCGCCAGACATCGAGCAACCCGCTTGCCAGCAGCGCCGCCAGCAGGGCGACGCCTCCTGCCCGAACCAGCCAGACCCGGTTACCGATCAGTCGCGAAACAGCGTAACCAACAACGACGCTCGACACCATCCCCCAGTAGACGATCATCTTGATGTTGTCCCACGGCCACGGCGCCAGCAATACGAGGTTTGGCACGATCAGCCAGAGCCAGAATGGAAGGTAGAATGGCGCCAGACGTTCTCTCTGCCACCAGAGGAGCAGAAACATTACCCAGAGCACGATCAGGAAGATGCCATTATTCGCCAGCCAGAAGAGCGCCGGGTTCGTCGTCCCTGCTTCCCACCAGAGATGCGGCGTGAAGAGTGAACTCCGGACCGCCGTTCGACTCAACCATAACGCCTGCGGACCGGCCAGCACCACGACCGGAATGAGAAATGCCACCCACTCCTTTCTTCTGTAGACGAGCATCAGTGGCAGACTGACAATCATTACCGCAAAGAAACCGTGCGCGTGCAGCAATGGCAGCAGGCCGGCGAGCACCCCGGCGAGCCCCATCTCCCGCCAGCTCTCGCGCCCCTCCTCATCGTTCAGACTGAGATGCCAGAGCAGTAATATCATCCCGACTACCGGCAGTCCGAACAGCAGCGAACGCTGCGGAATCAGCATTGTCGTCAGCAGATTGCCGTACCGCAATGGCACCTCCACCCCGGCCAGACTGACGGTGTTGTTGATCGTATAACTTGCCGGCAGATTCGAAAAGAACCAGAAAAGCCCCATCCGGCGCGCCGTTGGATCAGCGATGAATCTTCGCAGATCTTCGCCGAATTTCAGAAATCCGAGCCCGCCACTGAAGACGAAGAGCAGCAGCCCGATTCGTCCCGCCCGCGTCTGCCCCGTCAACCGCCGGCCCAGACTCTCGATGATGCCGAACAACGCCAGCCCAAGGATAAGGTTCTCGATCAGAAAGGCCATTCTCAATTCCGCTCCACAGCGCAGAAAGAAGGCCGTCAGAAAGTCGATCAAAAACGGATACGTAAAGCTCAGGCCGGCGAAGATCGGATTTCGCGGTGGCAGGTTCTCTCCATAAGCAAAAGATTCGATCACGTTCAGATGGAACGCCAGATCGCCGTAATTGTTCGCCGGTGAGGTCGTGATTCCCCCCTCGCCTGTATCGATCACGCGCCAGAAGATCCAGACCAGAAATAAGACCCAGCTTGAATACCAGCCAATTATTTTCAGTTCTGGCAATCGTGGGCGCCGCCATTTAATTTTCAAACTGGGCGAAAACCCTGCTCCGGCCAATCTCCACTGCCAGACCAGTCCGATCACCAGCAGCACCGTTACGAGGCCAATCACCGGCGCGAAGCCGGGAAATCCGGCCAGGCTCAGCAGCAGCGCCGGAATAAATCCAAGCCAGGCCAGCCCCGCCAGCCCCAGCACTGCGCCAAATGAGAGCCGCTCGCGCCGCTCGAGCCGCGGCGCCACACGCCCAACCAGCCAGTAACCATTCCAGGTTGCCATGGCCGCGATAATTACAGCGAACAGAGCCGACATCTTATTTTCTCCTGTGATAACTTTGCCACGCCTCCGTGACGAAGCTTACATCCAATCAAAATATTCTGCACCCGCTGAATCGAGATTGAAATTGGTGTCAACGCGCCAGCGTCAGCCTGAACGTCCGGCATTACGATCTTCATCCGGAGATCATAACTGCCAAATTTTTGCCACTTGTTGGTACAATATCCAATGCAACATCGGCGAATCGGGAATCTCCCTCGCCGGTCACGGTTATAAACTGACCCGAGCATGTTAAGGAGTAACAGTATGAAGTCGACTGACCGAGCAACAGTTGGATCCACCGTCGTCAAAGAGGCCGAGGCAAAACTGCCGACCGAGTACGGCCCATTTCAGATCGTCGGATTTCGTGATACCTCGAATGGCGAGGAGTTTGTCGCCCTCGTCAAGGGAGATATCGATCCGGAGGAGCCGACACTCGTCAGGATTCATTCCCAGTGTCTGACCGGAGACGCATTCAATTCACTCAAATGCGATTGCGGCCCGCAGCTTCAACGCGCCATGGAGATGGTCCAGGAAGAGGGGAAGGGAATTATCGTCTACCAGCATCAGGAAGGCCGTGGAATCGGTATCATCAATAAAATCCGTGCCTACGCGCTTCAGGACGAGGGCGCCGATACTATCGAGGCCAACCTTCGACTCGGCTTCGATGTCGACCAGCGCGAATATAACCAGTGCGCAGAGGTGATTCGCCAGCTTGGCGCGCGCCGGGTCCGCCTGATGTCCAATAATCCCGAGAAGCTGCAGGCCCTTCGTCACGCCGGCTTCGATATCGTTGAGCGGGTTCCACTCGAGATCAAGACCAAGGAGCCAGCTTTCCGGTATCTTATGACCAAGAAAGAGAAGATGGGCCACCTGCTGATGCTCAACGGAACCGTCTGATCCGGCAGGTCGTTCAGCGATATTGATCCCCTGCCTGACGGTCAAAATCTGACTGGCTACGGCCGGATGAGCGAAAATCATCCGGCCGTAGTCCTCAAACATCCCCCACCCAAAACTAAAACCTGTGCCGCAGCTCCGTGCGTCCAAGCTTACTGGTATGAGTCTATCTTGCGCATCATCTCATAGACGCGACTCACCGGAAGTCCGACGACATTGGAGTAGCTCCCCTCGATTCGGTCGATGAAGCGTGACGCATAACCCTGGATTCCATAACCGCCGGCCTTGTCCATCGGCTCGCCGGTCGAGACGTACCAGTCGATCTCGGCGGCGGTCAGCAGCCCGAACCTGACTCGCGTCTGGTCAACCTCGACCATGAGATGGTGACCGTGAATGAGGGCGACTCCGGTCAGCACCTCGTGCCACTGGCCACTCAAACGGTGCAGCATTCGGCGTGCGTCCTCCACATCGACCGGTTTGCCGGCAATCTCATCATCGATTACGACGGTCGTGTCTGCGCCCAGAACACGAGCGTCAGGGCCGACCGTCTCGGCGACGTGACGCGCCTTGCTTGTCGCGAGCCGCGAAACATATTCGTATGGCGACTCGCCATCGATCAGCGACTCGTCCGTGTCAGGGATCCGGACGGTAAAGTCGATCCCCGCCGCACGCAGTAACTCGGCGCGCCGCGGCGATCCGGAAGCAAGAATTATCATTTCAACCAACCTTTAACTTCGCAATTGAGACAGCCACCAGCGGAGCAGCCCGACGACACGAAACCTGATTTTGCGGGGGAATCGCCGGCGTGCGCGCTGGTGTCGCAATGATATTTCGACTCAGCGCCGGTTCGACAGCCGGAGGATTGTTGATCGCGATCTTCGCCCGCATCTTCCCTGCTTGTCGTCCCCGCGCTTTTACTCTAAACTTGTGGATTCTTAAGCCGAAGGCTGGAACCCGAGGTGGAACAATAGCACATTCGGCCGAGTCGAGTGAAAGGTGCGGAGATGCAGACGCTTTTTCAAGCCATTCCGGTGATCCTGCAGAAAGCGGGCGATGACCCGCAGGTGAGGGAGCAGCTCGCGATCGCCGTCTGGCGCAAGGTTGCCGGCGATGGGGTGGTTCGTCTCTCGACGCCGCTCGATCTTCAGGGGCAGACCCTTCGGATTGCCGTCAGCGACCCGACCTGGAAGGTGCAGCTTGAAAAGATCGCTCCCGAGTATGTCGGGCGCATGGCGAGGCTCATCGGTTCGCCGATCGTGACGAGGATCGAGTTTGTCGTCGATCAGTCGGCAGTACGGGACGCGCGCCCGGCTGAAGAGACCCCCTTCGATTTTCAGCATACGCCGGAGATCGTCGAGGAGCTTCGTGCTGCCGCCGGATCGATCAGGGACGAACGGTTGCGCGAGATATTTCTGCAGGCGGCCGCCAGATCGATCGAGCGAAAAGCCGGAAAGCTCTGACGCACGATCCATCAACCCGTGCAATTACGGTTGCGGTCTCGAATCGATTGGAGAAACCAGGACCTTCGTCGGCTGTCGACCATCTTACGCAGGAGAGAAACACCAACCATGCCGATTACCAAAGCCGAAGTCGAGAAGATCGCGCTGCTCGCCAACCTCGAATTGACAGAGGATGAAAAGTTATCCTTTTCGGGCCAGCTTGCCGAGATCGTCGAGTATATCGATCAGTTGAATGAGCTTGATACCTCCGCCATCACTCCGTGGAGTCAGGCGAGCGCCGGCGATTTTGGCGACTCGAGTTCGACCCGTGACGACATCGTCGTTCCCGGCCTTGGCCAGGAGCGGGCACTCGACGCTGCTCC
The DNA here is from genome assembly GCA_040378705.1 of Acidobacteriota bacterium. Taxonomy (GTDB): domain Bacteria; phylum Acidobacteriota; class Blastocatellia; order RBC074; family RBC074; genus CAIOZW01. The sequence continues at coordinate 1,296 of JBEIMN010000189.1, read as the reverse complement.
TGACCAGGAAGAGGGCCACTTTACGGTCCCGCGAGTCATTGGCTGATAATATTACGGACGGCTCAATATCCGGAGTTGCAAACCTTGAACAACAGACTGACCATCGAAGAGATTCATCGCCTCTACTCAACAGGTGAAACGACCCCTTCCGAGATCTGCCGCCAGGCGCTCGATCGGATCGATCAGACCAATGGAAGGCTCAACGCCCTGTTGACCGTCACCCGTGAGAACGCGCTCGCGAGGGCAGCGGAGATGGATGGCGCGATCAAAACCTCGATTCTCGAGAAACCGCTTGCCGGTATCCCGGTTGTCGTCAAGGATAACCAGTGCACGGAAGGTATCCGGACGACCTGCGGTTCACGAATCCTCGAAAATTATCATCCCCCCTACACGGCAACCGCCGTCCGTAAACTGCTCGACGCCGGTGCGATCCTGCTTGGAAAGGCCAATCTCGACGAATTTGCCATGGGCGGATCGACCGAGAACTCCGCCTTTGGTCCAAGCCGTAATCCAATCAACGAGGACTATGTTCCGGGGGGCAGCTCCGGCGGCTCAGCCGTGGCGGTTGCCGCTGGCTATGTTCCGGTCGCGCTCGGCTCCGACACCGGCGGTTCAATTCGCCAGCCGGCATCATTTTGCGGACTGGTTGGTCTCAAGCCGACCTATGGCCGTGTCTCACGTTACGGACTGGTCGCCTTCGCCTCTTCGCTCGATCAGATTGGGCCGTTTGGCAACAATGTTCGCGATACGGCACGGGTCCTCGGCGCGATCTCCGGCCATGATCGATACGATTCGACCTCGGCCGATGTGCCGGTCGATGACTATCTTGGAGGGTTGACCGGGGACCTGACGGGGGTCAGGGTTGGTGTTCCGCCAGAGTGCTTTGCCGACGGACTCGATCCGGAAGTTCGGGCGGCCGTCGAATCCGGCATTGCGCGACTTGAGAGCCGCGGCGCGCGGATCGTCGAGATCAATCTGCCGCACATGAAGCACGTCGTCGCCGTCTACTACATCATCGCCACCGCCGAAGCCTCTTCCAATCTTGCACGCTTTGATGGTGTACGGTATGGCCTGCGCGCCGATGACGCGCGCTCGCTCTCCGAGATGTACCGCCGCACGCGTGACCTTGGATTTGGACCCGAGGTCAAGCGGCGCATCATGCTTGGAACATACGTTCTCTCTTCCGGCTACTATGACGCCTACTATGAAAAGGCGCAGCGCGTTCGCGCGATGCTCGTCCGGGATTTTGCGGAGGCCTTCACAAAGTGTGATGTGATCGCTACTCCGACTGCTCCG
>JBEIMN010000188.1:0-6292 GCA_040378705.1 Acidobacteriota bacterium | reverse complement strand
GCGCGGGATATGGCGCAGGTTGGGGCGATCATCCTGATCCGGCGGCAGCGGCCGGACATCCGACTTCCCTTTCGGATGTGGCTCTACCCGCTGCCGGCGCTGATCGCGTTCATCGGCTGGATCTATATTTTGAGCACCAACGGCTGGAAGATGTTTCTGCTTGGAATCGGGCTGATGGTGGTCGGAATCGTTGCCTGGCTGATACAGTCGCGTCTCAGATCGGAATGGCCATTTGAGAGGAAGAGTGCGGCATGAGTCTGGATGTGAAGCAGAAGCAATGGGAGGTGATCACGGTTGGTGATGTCTTCATCGATCTTGTGATGAGTGGATTTCCGCGCTGGCCGCGACCGGGTGAGGAGGTAGTCGCAGCGGCGCTCGCGCGCGAGGTTGGGGGTGGAGCGGCGATTACGGCGTGCGGACTGGCGCGGCTGGGGAGATGTGTGGCGCTGCTGGCGGCGGTTGGCGAGGATAGCGAATGGTTTCGTGAGCGTGTCGGGGGCTGCGGAGTCGACCTCGACCTGCTGCGGATCGACGAGCGAAACGCGACGGCGATCACGGTCGCGGTCTCGACGGCTGAGGATAGATCGTTCTTTACCTATCACGGGGCCAATGTCACCCTGGCGGAGATCCTGACCAATCCGCGGACGATCGAAAGAATGCGGGAGGCGGGGCACATTCACCTTGCCAGTGCGATCGAACCCGATCGGCTGATCGAGCTGGCGCAGATGGTGCGGCCGGGCGGGACGACGATCTCCGTCGATGTCGGCTGGGTCGAGCCGTGGCTTACCGATCCGCGGAGCCTGGTGGCGCTGCGCGAGGTCGACATCTTTTTTCCCAACGAACGTGAGGGTGCAGCGATGACCGGCGAGTCGGATCCGGAGCTGATGCTGCGGCGGTATGCAGAGTCCGGCATCCGGCGCGTCGCGCTGAAACTTGGCCCAGGTGGATCGATGATGATTGAGGATGGAGTAATTCACCACTGCCCATCGATCGAGGTGACAGCGATCGATACGACCGGCGCGGGTGACTGCTTCGATGCCGGCTTTCTGGCGGCCTGGGTTCGTGGAGAAGGCGCATTAAGGTGTCTTGAGATCGGCAACATCTGCGGCGCTCGATCGACGACTGCGCTCGGTGGTCTGAACGGGTTCCCGTCATTAGAATCTTTCGATGGGGAATCATTTGATGGCCGGTTCTGATGCGAGGTACAGCGGACAGGTCACGATAGTGATCGTCACCTGTTCCGCTTAAACCATCTTTTTATTTTCCACACTTCTCAAGTTCCTGAAAATTAACTATGATTGATGGCAGATACTGTTATTTTATATCCCATCATCAGGAGGAACCAGATATGGCACAGGTCGAGTCGATGCCTTTTCCTGGCAATATTACCAATCCGGACAAATTTCGCAATTATGGTGACGACGCGCGCAGCGCTGTCAAAGAGGTCTATTACCTCAACCACACCCGGCAGACAGTCGATTTCGTACTCGGCAAGAAGGCTGAATATAGTCGGCTCGACAAGGCGGAGCTGGGTGTCTGGGAGGTGATCGAGAAGCTGAACGATTTCGTTGACGACAGTGACCCGGACATCGAACTTCCGCAGATAGTCCACGCATTACAGACAGCGGAGGCGATTCGTCAGGACGGGCATCCGCGCTGGTTCGTGCTGGTCGGTCTGATTCACGACATTGGCAAGATGCTGAGCATTTTTGGTGAGCCGCAGTGGGCGGTGGTCGGTGACACCTTCCCGGTTGGCTGCAAGTTCTCGGACAGGATCGTCTACCCGGAGCTCTTCGCGGAGAATCCGGATTCGACGCATCCGGTTTATGGAACTCTTTATGGAATGTACGAACCGCATTGCGGTCTCGACAATGTCCACGTCTCGTGGGGGCACGACGAATACCTCTACATCGTGGCCAGGGATTACCTGCCGCAGGAGGCGCTCTGGATGATCCGCTACCATTCACTCTATCCGATCCATCGTGAGGGAGCTTACGAACACCTGCTTGGGCCGAAGGATGGAGAGTTGATGAAGTGGGTCAAGGCGTTCAACCCGTATGATCTCTATTCGAAGTGCCCGGTCGCGCCGAATGTCGAAGAGCTGAAGCCCTTCTATCAGGATCTGATTGCAGAGTATTTCCCCGACAAGATCAGGTGGTAAGAGATATTTCATGAGTAAAGTAACAATTCTTGGGGGCGGTGGCATCCGAACCCCGCTCCTGATTCATGGGCTGGTGCGCGCGGATTTCGGAAGTCCGGGATTGGCAGAGATCGCGCTTTACGATATTGATCACGTGCGGGCAGCGATGATGGCCGCGCTTGGGCGAGAGGTGGCGCGTCAGGCTGGCGCCAGTGTCGTGATCAGCACGCCGGAGACGATCGAAGAGGCGGTGACAGGCGCGGAGTTCGTCGTGAGCAGCCTGCGGGTCGGCGGCTCGGAGGCACGGTCGCGGGATGAGCGGATTGCGATCGAGCACGGCATTGCCGGGCAGGAGACGACCGGTCTTGGCGGGCTCTCGAAGGCGCTGCGAACGATCCCGGTCATGCTCGAGCATGCGCGTGCGGTTGAGCGATATGCGCCGGAAGCCTGGTTCATCAGTTTCACCAATCCGGCCGGCCTCATGACGCAGGCGCTCTCGAGCCTGACCAGGCTGAAGCTGATCGGAATCTGCGACACGCCGAGCGAGATGTTCCATCGGCTTGCAGAGTCGATCGGGAGGCCGGTGGCCGAGGTTGGGTGTGACTATTTCGGACTCAACCATCTTGGGTGGATCCGCCGGGTCGTCATCGACGACGAGGATTGCCTCCCGAAGCTGCTTGGGGATGATCGGGTGCTGCGGTCACTTTACCACGCGGATCTCTTCGATCCGGAGATGATTCGCGGGCTTGGAATGCTGCCGAGCGAGTATCTCTTCTTCTACTATGAACAGCAGCGTGCGCTCCGAAATCAGCAAAAGACGGGAGCAAGTCGGGGGGGCGGAGGTGGAGCGGCTCAACGAGGCCTTCTTTGGCGAGCTCCACCGGTTGGTTGAAGAGGGCCAGCCAGGCCGGCCAGACCAAATAGAGAAGATGGAACGTGCGCTCGGGCAGTATCGCGAATATCTGCAACGCCGGTCCGGCTCCTACATGAAACTGGAGGCGGAGGGTGGCACGGCACTCGGGACAGGAGTGGAGCTGGCGGAGGATCCATTCGAAGCGGCAACGGGTTACCACCGGATCGCGATCGATGTCATGACCGCGTTGCGACGGTCCGAGCCGACACAGATCGTTCTGAACGTCGCCAATCGGGGAGCGATCGAGGATCTGGCGGCGGACGATGTGGTCGAGCTTCCCTGCCTGATCGATCGGCACGGGCCGCGACCGATCGAGAGCGGAAGGCTGCCGGAATCGGTCCGCGGGCTGATTCTCTCGGTCAAGGAGTATGAACGGCTGACGATCCGCGCCGCGGTTGAAGGATCGAGCCAGCTTGCAAAAATGGCACTGCTTGTCTACCCGCTTGTCGGTCAGTGGAGGCCGGCCAGCGAGATGATCGAGGCGCTGATTAGTCAGGATCCAGAGCATCTTGGTTATCTCCGGTGATACTTAAGTAGTGGGTCGGGAGTGAGGTCGCCGCTCCTCCCGACCGTGTCCCCCCTCCAACCGCTGCCTGGTTAAAAGTGGCGCTGGTCTAACCTCTCCCCGCGAATGTAAATTTAGAATCGATTTCACGAGACAGCTATGCATAAAGATCTGCAACGACTTCCGCTTCAACTACTGATCGTACTGATCGCGACATTTCTGGCCATTCCGGGAATGGCACAGCCGCGACCAGCGCCGGTTCCGGCGCCGACAAGTGACACATCGCTGCGGGCCGGGCTGGCCTCAACGGTGATCACGCCATCAAAGCCGATCTGGATGGCCGGTTATGCCGCGCGCACGAAGCCGGCCGATGGAAAGCTGCACGATCTTTACGCGAAGGCGCTGGCGATCGAGGACCAGAAGGGGCAGCGAATCGTGATCGTGACGAGCGACCTGCTTGGTTTTCCGCAGGATGTTGCCGAGGCGATTGCCGAGCGGGCGGGACGTGAGTTCAGCCTGACGCGGGAACAGTTGATGCTCAACGCCTCGCACACACATTCGGGGCCGGTGGTGCGAAGATCGCTGATTGGCGCGTACGATCTGCCGGCGGATCAGGTCGCGCTGATCGACGCCTACGGGGACGAACTGGAGACGAAGGTGGTTGAGCTGATCGGGCGTGCGTTGCGAGATCTTGCACCGGCAAAGATATCCTACGGTGTCGGATTGGCCGGGTTTGCGATGAATCGGCGTGAGCCGACGCCAAAGGGGATCGTCGGCGGGACAAACCCGGATGGGGTGGTCGATCGTGACGTTCCGGTGCTTCGCATCGACAACCCGGCGGGAAAGATTCGCGGCATCGTCTTTGGTTATGCCTGTCACAATACGACACTGACGGCGCAGTTCACACAGTACAGCGGGGACTATGCCGGATTTGCCTCGCTGGCGATCGAGAAGGAGCATCCGGGAGCGATGGCCCTCTTCGTGACCGGGTGTGGAGCCGACGTCAACCCGGCGCCTCGGAGCCGTCTCGATCTGGCGGAGGATCACGGTCAGGAGCTGGCCCAGGCGGTCGAGAGCGTCCTGCAGGGGAAGCGCGCGCCGGTCACCGGCAGTGTCCGGACAGGCTTTGAGCTGGCCGGGCTCCCCTTCGCGCCGCCACCTTCGAAGGTGGAGTTCGAGGAGCGCCGCAACGACAAGAGCGTCTACGTCCGCCGCCACGCCGAGCGAATGCTCAACCGGCTGGAACGGAATGGCAAGCTTGAAACGGAGTATCCCTGCCCGGTTCAGGTCATCCGAATCGGAGACGACTTTACGCTGGTCGCGATTGGCGGCGAGGTGGTCACAGACTACTCGCTGCGGCTGAAGAAGGAGATCGCTGGTCGCGTCTGGGTTGCCGGTTACTCGAATGACGTCTTCGCCTATGTCCCATCGTCACGAATGTTTGATGAGGGTGGCTACGAAGTGAACGATTCGATGATCTACTACGACCATACGGGCGCCTTCAAACCGGAGATTGAGGATATCCTCATCCGCCGGATCCACAAACTGGTTCGGATGACCGGAGGAAAACTACGTCAATGAAACAGCGCATTCATTTCGCGACGCTCTGCCTGCTGATCAGTTTTGGGATGATAGTCCTTGCCGGCAGTGCGAGCGGCCAGGTTCTGGCCGAGAGATCTTTCAGTGCGACTAAAAGGTCGGAGGTACTGCTCGACCTGACGGCCAGTTCACCGGGAGCCTCGTGGATCGAAGCGGGGCGCGAGGCCGCGGCGCTCCGGCTCTTCGTTGATGGAGCGTACCAGCAGGATCTGCTCCTGTACGGTGGGGCAAAACCATTCACCTACCAGCTCTCACTCGGCGAGGTGGCGGCGGGTGAGCACAGGCTGCGGATCGAGCTCAATCGCGGCCAGACGGCGCGTGGACTGACTGGAGCGCCAGTCGCGCCAGTCGCAGAAGTCACGGCAGTCGGAATCCGACTCGTCGACGAGGGGCAGGCGGACTTCACGCCACTGGCGCACGCTCCGGTACTCTACGCACGTCCGGACACGATCGGCAGGTTTAGCGACGTGCCGCTGCTGATGTACTACGAAACAGAGCGGCAGGGCGAGTCGACCATCTATCGCTACACCGTCATCTTCAGCAACGAGGACGGAGGGACACAGACGAGCGGACTGATGGCTCGCTGGGGCCGGACGACCGATATCGAGTGGGTAAGCGAGGTCCACCTCGATCCGCGCGGCAAGGTTATCCGCGAGATCTACCAGGGCGTCAATCACGAAACGAAGGATTTCGCCGGGAAGAAGCAGGGAGCGCATCCGGAATTGCTGATCGCCTCGGTCAACAACAACTTTGCCGACCAGCGGACGAGCGATCTCCGTTTCGCCCTCTACCCGATCGCCGTCGACCTGACAAAAGCCTCGCGGGAAGTGGTGATGGACCGGCAGACCTGGATCTATCGCGTCATGGCCGAGGAGATGATTCGCGAAAAGAAGATCACGACCGACCGGACACTTGGTGAGTCGATCGTCGATCTGCGCCATTATCTCTATCTCGACGTCCAGTCGACGCAGCGTAATGGCGGGGTGATAAGCTTTGCCGTCAAGCTGAAGGGGGACGCGAAATGGTACACCTCGAACCTTGGGATCAACTCCTACAAGGTCGAGCGGAGCGGCTATTTTCGGACGACGATTCCGTTGCCGGCAGGGGCCAGGGCGGAGAGCATTGAGCGTTTGGC
>JBEIMN010000187.1:0-6296 GCA_040378705.1 Acidobacteriota bacterium | reverse complement strand
CGCCATTTCGGCCCACAAGGCCAACGTGTTCACCGGGATTGATCTGAAAATTTACGGCGCGCAGAACATCCTGCGCGCCGTAGGCTTTATGAACATCAGCGAGGCGAAAAAGCATTATCGATGATAGTCCGATCAGGGTTTTGAGGTTGCGGTCGGCGAGGCAGCCGGAGCGGCCCCAGGAGTAGCAGGTGCGCCACCGGCAGCCGGAACGGGCCGGAGGACGCCAAAACTGTTTGGATTGTCGAGCATGCGCTGCGCGAGAAGATTCTCGATCTTGGCCTCGTCACGAGCACGCGCCTGGAGCGCGGCGGCGACGACCTGGCGACGCTGCGAGAGGATCGCCTCGGAGATCTCCTTGCGGACGGCCGGATCTTCGATGGCCCGGTCGCGGGTCTCTGTCTGCTTACCGGTCAGCTTGAAGAGGTGCCAGCGGCCGGCGGTATCCTTGATCGGATCAAGGATGTCACCCTCGCTCATGGTCATCAGCTTATCACCGACCGAAGCGGGAAGGCCCATCATCTGCGGAAGGCTCGCAAACTGCGATGTCGGGAGGAAGCCGAGATCCCCGCTCTGGAGCGCACTCTGATGCTCGGAGAGCTGGCGGGCAATCGTCGCGAAGTCGGAGCCGGTTCGAAGCCGCGTCTGAATCTCACGAATCCGCTGTTCGGCTGCCGCCTCACCCTTGACATCGAACTTCATTCCATTCTCTGCCGGATCGATGATGATATCGGAGATCGCCACACCGGGCTGGACTGAGAACTGTTTCGGATTGGCATTGAAGACATCCGCGACTTCACGATCCTGAACCTTGAGCTGGGATTCACTCTTTTCGGTCAGCTTCTGAATCGCGATCTGCTTCCGGACGAAGTCACGGAACTGATCCTCTGTCTGGTTGGTCTGCTTGAGCTCGTTGGCGAAGGCCTCTTCGGTGTAGCTGTTCTCCTGCTTGTAGCGCTGGATATACTGCTTGATCTCGTCATCGCTCGGAGCGATATTCTCCTTCTGGGCGCGCTGGAAGAGAACCTCCTGGCTGATGAGATTATCGAGCGACTGGATGCGATAACCGGCAAGCGCGAGCGGTGAGAGCTGGTTCTCCTGACCGCGGAACTGCTGGGTGATAATCCGGTCAACATCCTTGACGAGTATCTTGGTACCATTGACGACGGCCGCCACATCCTCTGCACCGCCGCCGGAGCTGGCTCCCTTATTCGCGCCACAGGCGAGGGCAAGGCTGCATCCGATCACAATTAGAGTCGACAACAAGAATTTACGCACGAGAGTGAGCTCCTTAGTCAGAATAACCGCTTAGTTAAGTTACTGGACGTCGACCAGACCGGATCAGTCACCTGATTCGGCTACGGCAACGGCATCAATTTCGACCCGCACATCACGTGGCAGGCGGGCTACCTGGACCGTCGAGCGGGCAGGTCTGGCCTGGTGAAAAAACTGATCATAGATCTCGTTCATCGCCGCGAAGTCGGCCATGTCGGCAAGATAGACCGTCGTCTTGACGACCGCCCGAAGCGATGATCCGGCAGCTTCGAGCACTGCCTGCAGGTTGAGCAGTACCTGGCGTGTCTGAGTGACGATCTCATCACCGACGACCTGCATCGTTTGCGGATCGAGCGGAATCTGTCCGGAGGTGTAGACCATCTTAGACGCTGCAAGGCGATCGACCAAAATTGCCTGCGAATATGGACCGATTGCCGCCGGCGCGTCCGGTGTCTCAACTATCTTTGCCATGATGCCTCCTCCAGTCAGTTCAATATTGTCGTCTTCCAGTCTCCGCATCTCCGCCCCGGCTGACACAGTGCTTAATCAATCCCTTCGGGAATTGGTCGGCCCGGACGATGATACCGCGCACCGCTCCAAACTTCACATAATACTAAATCGCCCCGACCGTGGCAAACTAACCGTGGCAAACTATTGGACCTGAACCTGAACGAGATTCGACACGATCCCATCGACGATAACCTGGAGATCGATCATTCCACGGCCGGCGAGCGACCGCCCGAGACGAAGGTTTATCTGGTCAAGCCCGACGAATCCCCCTTGTGGACCAATGTAGAGGACCTCGGCGGGCTGACCACCAGCCGTAACCCGGACATCACTCAATGGACCGTTGAATCTCCATCCGGTGCCAAAGAGGACCAGAAATATCTGGTCTGTCTCCGGTCCGAGACTGACCGGCACGGGGACCCATCTGGCAGTGGTTGAATCGTATCTGGCCACTGGCTCGTAGAGTTGAGTTCCGTCACCTTTGACGCGAATGATATAGGCGGCAGCCACTCCACGCCCCTCGGCACTGGCCGAGAAGAGCGCCGGTACACTATTGCCAACTGGAATGAGGCTCCGTGAAAGCTGTCCGCTGGCGCTGGTTACCGTGACGGTCGCCGTCCCGATCGAGGTGCTCGCCGGTATCAGAAAATTGATCTGTCCGGGTGAGACGAAGAAGATCTGCGCCGGCCGCTCGATTCCGGCCGCATCGCGAACAAGCACTGTCGTCCCCCCAAGCTCGACCGGAAGCGGCAGGCTCGACGCAGCAAGTGTGACGGTCGAGAGCGACTGGCCAAAGATGGCGACGAGCGACTCGCGCGCGACTATCTGCCCGTTATAACTGGCCGCCGAGGTCGAGGTCGCCGTCTGAAACGAGCTGTTCGGAAATATTCGTCGTATTTTGTGGTTTCCCGTATCGGCGATGATCAGCCGACCGGTCGGATCGATCACGACATCATTGGGAAGGTTGAGCGAAGTCGTCAGCGGATCGACACTGTCGACACCGGGTCCGAGCTGACCGTTTCCGACAACCGTCGATATCCGGCCATCAGCGCTTGAAACCTTGCGAATCCGCTGATTTCCATAATCGGCAATGTACAGATTTCCAGCCTGATCGGTTGAGATGAATGACGGATAGTCGAGCTGCGCGTTGACCGCCGGTCCTCCATCACCGAGACCGCCACGATCTCCGGTTCCGGCATATGCCGCAATCAGCCACGTCTGCCCGCTCAGGTAAATACGCCGGACTCGATGATCGTCGCCGTCAACAACATAGATGTTTCCAACCCGATCAGTGGTTACTCCATACGGAGCCTTGAAGTGTGCGTTGAGCGCCGGCTGCCCATCGCCATCGCCGCCGCTCGATCCATCCCCGGCGATCGTCGTGATCACCCCGCTCTTCATATCGACACGGCGAATTCTGACATTTCCGGTATCGGCAATCAGCAGATTGTCCTCGCTATCGATGCCAACGCCGAATGGAAGGTAGAGGGAGGCGTTGACGGCCGGCCCGCCATCACCGGAAGAGTCTTCACGCCCATTACCGGCGACGGTCGTAATGATCCCGGCGGGCGAGACACGCCGGATACGGTGGTTGTAGGTATCAGCGATGAAGAGGTTCCCCTTGGAATCGAGTGCCAGCGCGTTGGGTGAATTGAAAGAGGCATTGAGGGCCGGTCCTCCGTCCCCTTTCGCGCCAAGCATTCCGCTGCCGGCATATGCGGTGATGGTCCCGCCTGGGGTGATGCGGCGAATGCGGTTATTGCCTGTATCTGCGACATAGATATTACCGGCGCCATCGACGGCAATCCCAGACGGATTGTTGAGGCTCGACTGTATCGCGAGCTGCCCATCACCCCTGTTTCCGATCTTCCCCAATCCGGCAAGAGTCCGAATGACCTCGGAAACTTCGAGTGTCACCCCGAGCTGCGCCGAGCCGCTATTTCCATTGGAGTCCCAGGCCGTCACCCGAATCAGGTTGAGCCCCGGCTGCAGAACGATCCCGGTGACAGACCAGTCCGATTTGCCATTCACCGCACCCATCCCACCGCGATCGTTGAACCACCTGATCGAGACGACACCGGTATTGTCTGTCGCCCTGCCGGCAAGGCTCAGCGCGCCATCGGTCACCTTCCAGGTCGAGAGCGCCGTCGGTGTGGTGATCGAGATGACCGGCGCAATCGAATCTGATCCCGCATTGACCAATTTGCGAATGCGGCGATTATCACGGTCGGCAAAATAGAGTATCCCCGTTGGCCCGGACGTATCGATGGCGAGGCCGGTCGGAGAGTTGAGCGGCGATGCGATCGCAACGAGCGCCTCGCCGCCAAAACCATTTGTGCTCGTGCCGGCGATGGTCGTGACAATCTGCGTCGCGGCGGCGATCCGCCTGATTCGTTGATTTCCACGATCACTGAAGTAGAGATTGCCGGCCACATCGAGTGCCAGACTGACCGGCAGATTGAGCGTGGCCTCCTTTGCCGGCCCATTGTCCCCTGAAAATCCGCGAACGCCTGTCCCGGCAATCGTCTGTATCCGACCGTCAGCCTTACTGACCATCCGAATACGGTTGTTCCCGGCATCGGCGATGATCATGTTTCCCGCCTGGTCGAAGACGACTTCAGTCGGAAGATTGAGGCTCGCGGTCGTCGCCAGATCGCCATCCCCGCCAAAACCGAGGACGCCTGTCCCGGCAACCGTCGAGATCAGTCCATCGGCGACCGTCACCTTGCGGATGCGGTTGTTGCCAAGATCTGCGATGTAGATGTTGCCTGCCGCATCGAGGGCAACCGATTGCGGGTTGTTGATCGTCGCATCGATCGCCGGTCCGCCATCCCCATTGAATCGCGTCACTCCATTGCCAGCGATGGTCGTGATCACACCGGTCTGGGAATTGACCTTGCGAATCCTCGCGTTTCCGCTGTCGACAATGTAGAGATTGCCGCCCGCATCGATTGCGACACCGAGCGGAAAATCGAGCCTCGCGCTGGTCGCCAGCCCTCCATCACCGGTAAAGCCGGCCACTCCATTTCCGGCAACGGTCGTAATCACACCATCAGCCCCGATTCGGCGGATGACATTGTTGTCGGCATCGGCAAAGTAGAGAACACCTGCCTGATCGAAGGCCATCCTGATCGGACGGCTCATCTGTGAATCGGTCGCCGCGCCACGGTCCCCGGTATACCCGTTCGCCCCCGTCCCGGCAATGGTAACGAGGATCGATGACGGATTGGTTACCGCTCTCCACGTCGCAATCCCGATATTTCCCGCCCGATCGACCGCCGTCAGCGTCACGATATTCGCGCCAGTGCCGAGCAGAATGGCGGAGACTCGCCACTTCGATCCGCTATCCGTCACCACTGCCTGCCCACTCAACCCGCGATCGGTACTCCACCTGACCTCGACTACCTGATCATTGTCCGTCAAACTCCCATTCAGATCGAGCAGCCCGCTCGTATCGACCGTTCCCGCCGCGACAGAGGTTCCCGTAACCCGTATGACCGGCGATTCGGTATCGACAAGCCCCGGCTGAACGATCGTCAATGTCCGTCCGGCGATCGTCGCCGTCCCGACACGATCGGCAAAGCCTGTGTTCGCGGCAATCGACCAGGTCGCCTTTCCGCTCGCCGTGCCGCGACCTGACACCGTCAGCCAGTTGCCAGACTGAACAGATGCCCCAGTCGCCTCCCAACTGCAGCCACCCGGTACCGCCATCACATCGACCGTGCCCGTCCGCTGGTCGGCGACAATGTTGACGGTCGGGGGACTGATCGCATAAAGGCAACCCGGCCGCTCGAGCTGAACCCGCCACACTCCACGGCCGTGCGTGAAGGCGTAAAGCGTCTGCACTCCATCCCGGATATTGAGCTGAAGCATCTCCGTGATCACATTCGCAAAGCCCGTATACTCGACTGCCCACGAGCTGCCGCCATTGCTGGTGACGAAGACGCCAAGATCGGTTCCAATGTAGAGCCGGGCGGTATTTCCCGGATCGACGACCAGGGAGTGGACCGGAATGTCCGGCAATCGTCCACCTCCCGTCCCATCGATCGAGGTCCAGCTGATCCCGCCATCGATCGTCCGCCAGACGTGGTTGCCACCAAATGTCGAGTAGGTCGCAAAGGCGATATCGGGCGAGGCCGGATCGAAATTGAGCGAGCTGATATATCCCTGACGTGGCTGTGTCGACGGCCAGTTTGACCCACCTGTCGTCGTCAGCGCCGCATCCTGGCGCATAATGTACCCATCCGCCATCCCGGCGAGGACGCGGTTGGCATCGACCGGTGAGACGGCCAGCGCGCTTACCTGCAACGCTCCCGGAGCGATACTGCTTGCACGTTGCCAGGATCCTGCGCCATTCGTCGTCCGCCAGAGGTAGTCACCACCCGTCCAGAGACGCTGTGAATCGCTCGGATCAACCACGAACGGGGCAACGAAGAGCCCCTGATCGCCAATCCCGCGCGTCGCACTGCCGAATGTCTGCCCACCATCGGTACTCTTCGAGAGGGAGATGTAGGTGT
>JBEIMN010000186.1:0-6313 GCA_040378705.1 Acidobacteriota bacterium | reverse complement strand
TTGAGATCGCCCGCCGCTATACGAACAAGGTATTCAACCGTCCATTCCAGGGCTACAAGGACAAGCATCAGTTTGCAGATTCGATGACGACCGGCGACTGGATCTTCTGGATCGACGCCGATGAACGGGTCACCCCGGAGCTGCGAGCGGCGATCGACGCGCTCCGGCGGCGAAACCCGACTGAGCTCGCCGCCGGATTCCGGATTGCACGTCGAACATTCTATCAGGGGCGATGGATCGCCCACTCCGGGTGGTATCCCGATTACCAGATGCGCCTCTATCGCAAGTCGGCCAGCTTCTGGGACGGGGTTGCTCCGCACGAAACCGCGCGGGTCAGCGGAGAGATCGAGACCCTGTCGGGCGAGCTTCTCCACTACACCAAACGCGACCTGAGCGAGCATCACCGCGTTCTCGACTCCTACACCAGCCTGGCCGCACGCTACCTCTACGACTCCGGGCGAAGAGCGCGCCAACTCGACCTCTTCCTGCTGCCCGTCGCCGCCTTCCTGCGCACGCTGGTCGTCAAACAGGGGTTTCGCGATGGTGTTCAGGGATTGATCATTGCCATGTTCACCGCTTACAGTGTCTTTTTGAAGTATGCGAAATTGTGGGAATTGCATCGACTGGACAGCGAGGCAATGAAGAGCGAAGCGAAGATGAGCAAAAAGGAGAAATCAGGCCAATGAAGACCGTCATTCTCTGCGGTGGGCGCGGAACGAGACTCGGTGAGCACGGCGCGTCGGTTCCGAAAGGATTGATCGAGATCGGCGGGCGTCCGATCCTCTGGCACCTGCTCAAGCTATATTCCCACCACGGCCTGAACGACTTCGTGCTCTGTCTTGGCTATCTGGGTGACAGCATACGGCGCTACTTTCTCGAGCAGCGCTGGCTCTCGACCGATTTTACGCTCGAGATGACCGGGAGTGGTGAAGACCGCATAATCCCGCACGAGGTCAATTCCGACAACTGGTCGATCACCTTTGCCGGTACCGGACTCGACACCAATACCGGCGGACGGATACTCCGGGTTGCGCCATACCTCGACGGTGAAGAGAACTTCTGCGTCACCTACGGCGACGGACTGGCAAACATCGATCTGCGCCGGCTGATCGAATTTCATCACGGCCACGGGCGAATCGCGACCCTCTGTGCCGTCAGGCCCAACTCGAGCTTCGGGGTCATCCAGCTTGGTCCGGATGGCGAGGTTCGGCAGTTCGAGGAGAAGCCGGTCATGTCAGACTGGATCAACGGTGGCTTCTTCATCTTCAACCGCCGGATACTCGACTACCTTAAACCTGAGAGTATCCTTGAACGGGAGCCCCTCCGCCAGCTCGCCGCCGAGGGAGAGCTGATTGCCTATCGGCACGACGGCTTCTGGAAATGCATGGACACTTACAAGGACAACCTCGAATTCAATCAGCTCTGGGAGCATGGAGATGCTCCGTGGAGAGTCTGGGAGCAGCCAGTTTAGGTCAAATTTGAATTTTTTGGATTGGCTGGCTTCGCTGGATCAGGAGAGAATTTCAACATGAGCAATTTCTGGAATAATCGCACCGCGTTCGTCACCGGGGCGACTGGGTTCGTCGGGGCACACGTCGCGCGAATGCTGGTCGAGCAGGGAGCCAGTGTAATCTGCCTGCAGCGTGACGCTGTCCGCGCCAGTTCACTCGATCTCTTCGACCTCCGGCGTCGGGTGACGGTCGTTGCGGGCACGATCGAGGATCTTCCGCTGATGGAGCGGATTTTGAACGAATATGAGGTCGAAGCGGTCTTCCATCTCGCCGCGCAGGCAATCGTCGGGGTCGCCAACCGCTCCCCGATCTCAACCTTCGAAACCAATGTCCGCGGAACGTACATGCTGCTCGAAGCCTGCCGCCGGAGCGAGACTGTTCGGCGCATCGTCGTCGCTTCGAGCGACAAGGCGTATGGCAGCCACCAGGAGCTGCCCTACACGGAGGAGCATGCCCTGCTCGGCCTCTTCCCCTACGATGCATCGAAGGCCTGCACCGATATCATTGCCCGTTCCTTCGCGCACTCCTACAATCTGCCGGTCGCCGTTTCAAGATTTGCCAACATTTATGGCCCGGGTGATCTCAATCTTTCACGGATCGTCCCAGGGACATTCCGGTCACTGCTCCGGAACGAGGCCCCGATCATTCGCAGCGATGGAACCCCGATCCGTGAATTCGTCTATGTCGATGATGTCGCCGCCGGCTATCTGCTGCTCGCTGAACGGATCGATGAGGTTCGTGGTGAGGCCTTCAATTTTGGCGCGGATGCACCGATCAGTGTCCTCGACTTCGTCAACCGCATGATTCGCGTCGCCGGCTTCGAGAATCGGATCGCTCCAAATGTACTGCTTGCCGGGAAGATCGCGCGGGAAATCGACGCCCAGTATCTTTCCGCCGACAAGGCTGCCAGCCGACTGGGATGGAAAGAAGCGGTCTCGCTCGATGATGGACTCGCTCGCACCTGGGAATGGTACCGTGAGTATCTCGCGCCCGAGCCAGATCCTGCCACCAACACCGACGCGGGGTGAGGATGCCCGATGTTTTCTAATCTTTGAAGCGGCTTTTTATGGCAATTACGGTAATTGTCGAAGAGATCTCGAATACTAAATAATCCGCACTTGACATAATCGCGAACTAGTTTAACATCTGTGCTGAAGTATAAGGTTCCTCACCTGACCAACACACGTTCGGAGGAGTGATACTTCATCACTGGTTTGCCCCGAACATTCAACGACAGTAATAGGAGGAAATTTTCCATGAGCAGCAGTATCAAGAACATAGTTCTCATGCTGGCATTGGTTATCGGACTTGCGACGCTGAGTGGGACTGCCAAAGCCCAGGGCACGTTCAATCCGGTCGATGACACTTACGTGGTTGGCGATGGCCAGACTAAGCTCGAACTGAGCCAGGAGTTCTGGATCAAGATCATCAACACCAATGTGATCAGCCTTGGCAGCATCGGCACCAGCAGTCTGAAGAGCCAGTCTTACCGCTTTCCGGTGGTTGCCGGCGCGCTTGATCGCGAGACAGTCCAGGGTGAAATCAATCACACTGGCGGATTCTTCCTGCAGAAGGGTGCGATCCGCGTCAGCGTCGTCAGCCTGACGATCGACCTGACGGCATCTCCGGCCGTGCTGACAGGACTGGTGATCGTCAGTACCGATTACAATACAACCAACACCGGCACGGTTGTGGCTCGTCTGCCGCTGGCCGAGCTGACCCTCCCCGCCTCGATGGCTCCCCCGATCAGGGAAGAGGCCTTCAAGACAATCTACAAACAGGATATCGTTGCCAAGATGACCGACGTTCTGGCAGGTAACCTCAATTCGATCTTCAGCACGACCAGCTTCGCCGGTGGCAACAGCATCGGATCGATCTCCTTCTTCCTCGTTGGTGTTCCTTCGCGTGAGCACGTGGTCGAAGACTTCATCTTCCGTTACTAGGCGCTTTTACCAGGCATTTGGTTGCCGGGCGTCGGTTGCTGGTCAGGTTTAGACCTTGAAAGTTTGACCGCCGGCTAACGGTGGCACAACACAGGCGGGAAGAGTTCAGATATGAACATCTTCCCGCCTGTTTTTTATTTGGCAAAATCGAAATGGCTCGCTGGGCCCTGTCCCGGGCACGAACTCTTGACAAATCGGGGTTAGTAAATGGATAAATGAACTGCGGGTCACTTTTCACTTGATGTTCGCCTGATGCGATCCTGAAATAGTATATTCAAACTCCAACCCTGACCTGAGGGCTGATGGCCCGGCAGTTACTAAACAATTATTCCTGGAGGTCTATGAAACAGACACGAAGAGAGATGTTGCAGCAAACGATCGGGGCCGGTGCGGCGCTGGCGATTCCAGCGACGAACAGCCCGATTGCGATGCCAATTGCAGAGCCGATTGCAGAGCCGAAGCCGCGAATCCGGATCGGAGTTTCGACCTACTCCTACTGGCATTTCGACAAGGTGAAGTATCCGATCGAGAAGGTGATCGAGAATGCGGCCCGGATCGGTTTCGACGGGGTGGAGATTCTCCACCGGCAGATGGAGAGCGAAGACCGGAAGTATGTCAATAACCTGAAGAAGATGGCATTTTCGCTCGGTCTCGACCTCTTCTTCCTCTCGATCCACCAGAACTTCGTCTGGCCGGACGCGGCGAAGCGAAAAGAGCACATTGATCACACGAAGCGTTGCATCGATCTGGCGGTTCAGCTTGGATGTCCGGCGATTCGGATCAATTCAGGCCGGTGGGGAACGATCTCTGATTTCCAGAAGATGCTGGATGCAGGTGGAAAAGAGGAGCCATTACCGGGATATAAGGACGATGACGCCTTCAACTGGTGCATCGATTCGATCAACCAGTGCCTGCCCCACGCCGAGGAGGCCGGTGTCGTCCTCGCGCTGGAGAACCACTGGGGGCTGACGACCGCGGTCGACGGGCTGCTCCGAATCTATAAGGGCGTCAACTCACCCTGGCTGACGATCAACCTCGATACCGGCAACTTCGTCGGCGATCCGTATCCGCAGTTTGCGGCACTCGCCCCGCACGCGATGGTCGTTCAGGCGAAGACCTATTATGGTGGCGGCAATTATTACACGAGGGATCTCGACTACAACCGGATGGCCGGAATATTGCGGAAGAACAACTTCAAGGGCTATGTCTCGCTCGAGATGGAGGGCAAGGAGTCGGCCGACCTTGCCGTGCCGAAGAGCTATGAACTGCTGCGCAAGGCATTTGCATAGAGCTGTTTGACGGATGGGGCCTGCCAGCACTGCCCAGCAATGCGGGCAGGCCCTCACTTGCCGGCTCACTTATTGGCTGAAGTGAAATAAAGTTCTTCGAGGCGGTCGATGATCCGCTCGCGGTCGAATCTCTGGCGGACATCGCGGCTTGCGCGCATTGCGAGTTCGTGACGAAGAGCTGGATTGGTGGCAAGTCGGGAGATGGCGGCGGCGAGTGATTGCTGATCGCGGTCGGTGAAGATTCCGGTCTCTCCATCTTCGACGATCTCGGCCATCCCGCCGACACGGGTTGCGACCACGGCGCAGCCGGCGGCCATGGCCTCGACAAGGACGAGCGAGAAGGCTTCATTCTCCGAGAGAAGGGTAACGATATCGAATGCCGCGAGGTTGTGAACGATATCTTCGATGAAGCCGGTGAACCTGATGCGGTCGTTGAAACCTGAACGCTCGACCTGCTCGACCAGACGCGTCGCAAAAGGCTGATCGTCGGGACCGGGTGCGCCAACGATCAGGAATTCCGGGCTACAGACTGTATTGACCAAATCAGATTTGAGCAGCTCGATTGCCGCGGCGATAAAGATATCCTGTCCCTTGAGGGGAGAGATCTGGCCAATGATGGCAATGGCGAGAGGGTGTGTGATGGACAGCCTTCGGCGGGCCTCGTCGCGTGGCGCGGGTTGCTGATCACTGGCGGATGGCAGCCAGTTCGGAATCACCAGTATGCGGTCACCAAGGTGTGGAAAAGCCTCGACAAGCCGGGAACGGACGGTTTCGGAGACAGCGATCAGGGCGCGTGCGCCGGAGACTGCCCAGCGATAGAGCGCGTTGGAGCGAATCCGGTTGAAGTGGTGGCGGGTCAGAAAGAGCCGGAGCAGCGGATTGAGCCGGGCAACCAGTCCGCAGACAATATAGTCACGACCGACGTGTGCGTGCAGGATATCGATCCGCTCGGCGCGAACGATTCGTGAAAGCCCGAGGACGCTGCCAAAATCGAGGGCGTTTCGTAACGGCAGTTCGTGAAAAGTGACCGGCAGGCCGGCAAGTGGCGCGCGGAGCGGGCTCTGCGGTCGGACGGCAAGATGGAGATGATGGCCGCGTCGGATCAGGCCCTCTGTCAGATCGATGACGTGGCGCTCGCCTCCACCCAGATTTTCGGCCGAACAGACCTGCAGAATATTCATGACCACTGGTCCCCACACCTTCGATGACGCCCGACTGGGACATAATACATACCAGAGAGAACCCGACTTTAACCCAGGCCAGGAAAGGATGCCAACGTGCCCGAACCATTTATTCCCCTGCTGCTGCTGACCGGGCTGGCGCTGCTGTTTGGATCGATCATCGGCAGCTTCCTGAACGTGGTGATCCACCGAATTCCGCGTGGCGAGTCGATCGTCAGGCCCGGTTCGCGGTGCACGCACTGCGGAAACCCGATCCGCCCGATCGACAATATTCCACTGCTCAGTTTCGTACTGCGACGCGGGCGCTGCCGTGAATGCCTGGCGCCGATATCGTGGCGCTATCCGCTGGTCGAGCTGCTGACGGGAATCGTCTTTGCCGCAGTAGTCTG
>JBEIMN010000185.1:0-6320 GCA_040378705.1 Acidobacteriota bacterium | reverse complement strand
GAGTGGGGTGTTGTTATCTTTTCTGAAGGCAAGATGTTGTCCGTGATCAAACCCGCCGCCGGCAAGAATGATTGGCAGATTGGTATTATCGTGAATATTGGCGTCACCCATATTACTGCCAAAGAGGACCATCGTCTGGTCGAGCAGCCGCTGGTTCCCCTCGTTTTTGGCGGCGAGTCGGCCAATCAGATCAGACAGAATCTTCATGTTGCGGCGATCAGCGGCTTCGAGCTGGGCAACCTTGACCGGGTCGTGACCGTGATGGCTAAGGCCGTGGTATGAATCGGTGCTCTTCTGCTGATCGGCAACCTGGAAGACCGGGGTTCTGAAGGCATCGAGCATGAGGGTAACGATCCTGGTCGAATCGGATTCAAAGGCCAGTTCGGCCATTCTGAGCATGAGTTCAAATTTCTCGAAGAAGCGCCGGTCCTCTGTTATTTCCACTGGCATCTCTGACGTGGGAGAGAGTCCGTTTGGGGTACGCGCGGATGCGGGGTGAGGTTCCGGCAATGGACGACTCTCCCACTGGCGGGCGGTCTGAAGGCGAGTCTCGACCTCGCGAACGGATGTCAGGTACTGATCGAGCCGGCTCCGGTCAGCGGTGCTGACGCGGCGACTGTAGCGGCGAGTCTCAGCGAGAAGTGTATCGAGAATGCTGCCGCGTTCATCGAGTCGGCGGAGTTGTGCTTCGACAGCGGCCTGATCACCGCGAACGAAGAGTCTTTGAAACAGCGCCTTTGCGCTATCCTCTGCCGGGAGCAGGACGCCATCACGTGTCCAGGAGAGGCTGCGGTTGGCCTTTTCGATGTTGACGCCGAGGTTGAGCGAGGGATAACGCGTCAAGTGGCCGATATGGTCAGCGGCCAGTTGGTCGAGTGAGATCGTGTTTCGGAAACTGGCCTTGAAGGCTCCGCGCGCCGAGGTGAGAAAGCAGTTGTCGGTGCTGTGACCACCGCTGACGCCGGGATGTGAAAGTCCGCTGAAGACGGTGAAATCCTGTCGATGCTCGGAGAGGATGGAGAGGAGCGGCGTCGGCTGATAATCACGCCCCGCGGTGGTCGGAGTGAGACGACCGACGAGGACGCCGATATTGTTGACGATGACCAGCATGCGGCGCGGGAGGGTCGCTTCGGCGGAGCGTGCGGCGACGGGGGGCAGGCTTTCGAGTGCCGGCAAGGCGAGGGAGACGCCAAGCCCGCGCAGGACGGCTCTTCTGGTGATGATCGTTGGGCTGTTCTTCATGGCGCTAACGGCATCCTTTCGGACCAAGGAATATCCTGCTCTGCGTGAGTGCAATGAGCAGGTCGCGAAGACGGTATTGATCCTTCGCGCAGGCGTCAAGGATAGCTTCTATCTCGTCACGGTCGCTGAATCTGACCGGCGTCCCTGTCGCGTAGAGGGTAAATTGATGCAGAAGGTTGCGTGCAAGCTGGCGCGGATTGGCGGCCAGCAGCTTTTTGAGTTCGTGTATGTCATTAAAGCGGCGGCCATCGGGGAGACGCCCGCTGGCATCGACCGTTCCCGCGAGAGTATAGCTAAAATCATGGCCGGTTCGATCGATTCCACTAACCCGCTCACCGTTCTCGAGTCCACGATAACGAGTTCGCCAGCCGCCAAGAACGTCGAAGTTTTCAAGCGCCAGCCCGACAGAATCGAACCTGGCGTGGCAGGCGGCGCAGCTTGCCGACCTGGTATGGAGTGCGAGCAGTTCACGAATCGTCCGTGCGCCGCGAATGTCGGGTTCGACTGCCGGGACTCCCGGCGGCGGCGGCGGTGGTGGTTCGCCCATCAGCCGATCCATGACCCAGACGCCACGGAGGACGGGTGAGGTCGAGGTGCCGTTTGCAGAGACCTTAAGAATCGCCGCCTGGGTGAGAAGCCCGCCATAGGGGCTGCCGGCCGGCAACCTGACCTTGCGCAGGGCGGCTCCGCTGACGTGTGGCAGCCCGTAATGTCTCGCGAGCCTTTCATTGACCCAGGTGAAGTCGGAGGTGACGACGTTGACGGCGGGCAGATTCTCACGAACCATGGCGTTGAAGAAGGCGCGGGTCTCGAGTCCGGCCGATTCGGTCAGAAAGTCGTCGAGCCTGTATTCGGGGTAGAAACGAATATCGGGATCGTCGCGGCGCAGGTTTCGCAGGTCGAGCCAGGAATCGGTGAAGTGATCGACGAAGCGACTGAACTTATCGCTGGCAATCAGCCGTTCCGTCTCGCGGCGGAGAACGGTGGCGTCTCGCAATTGCTTCTGTCTGGCGAGAGCAAGCAGATGGTTATCCGGGCGACTGTCGGTGAAGAGGTGTGAAAGCCGATTGGCGATTGCGTAGTGGTCAGATTCGCCGACAGGTTCCGGCAGATAGACGAAGAGCTCAGAGGATAGAAATGCCTGATAGCCGGTGAGCAGTGCCTCTGTCAGTGGCCTTCCACTCGCCAGCCGGCGTTGCACCAGCCGCTCGAATCCGGCGATCGCCTCCACGGGTACCGGCCCACGGGCGGCATTGGTGATGAAGCGGCGCAGGAGGCGACGCGACTCCCTCTCCGGCTCCCGGGCCATTTGACCGGGGGTGAGGTCGTCAAAGAGAACGCGCCAAGATGGTGAGGGCGATGAGGCGGATGGTAAAGGGCCCTCCATTTCAAGCCACTTGAAGGCAATTCCAGGCTGACCACCCGCTGGAAAAGGGGGGAAGCGATACTCTGCCGTCATCCCCTTGACGTCAGGTTGCGGGACGGGGAGGCCGAGCAGACCGTACTCGATTGTCTGACCGGCGGCGAGGTGGACGATTGTTTCGTAGGTTCCACCAGCCGGATCGATATCGATATTACCGCCGGTCGAACGAACATCCTCGGCGATGTCGTGATTGGTTGGCCGGCGCGAGCGGAAGGTCATTGGAACCGAGTCGGCGGCCTGAATGACGTGAAAGCCTGGCTGCTGCAACACGGCGCGGGCGGCGAAGCGAACCCGATAGTTGCCGGCAGCCGGGGCGACGATCCCTTTTGGAAATATACCGTAGGGCCAGCCGGGAGATCGAAAAAGCGCCATCTCGATCGTCGGATCGGGGGGAGCCCCCTTCGGCGCGGCCTTCTTCTCGGCGACGAGATCGATCCCTTTTGAATCGCGAATCCAGAACATCGCCTCACGTCCACCCGTCGTCTCGCGACCAACCGAGAGCTGATCTCCGACCGCCTTCTGCAGCGTAAGCGGGGCTTGGCGAGCCCCCGTCGCCATTGCCTGCCGCAGCGCGGTCTCGGCCGCGTCGAGCCAGGCGGTCAATTGGACGCGCGAGGTGTCGAGCGTCTCTGAGACTTTGTTGAAATGGCGGCTTTCGCGATCCTCCGGCAGCATATCCCGTATGTCGAGGTCCGGCAGGTGAAGCAGGTCACGCAGATTCTGCTCATACTCGTCCCGGTTGAGTCTGCGCATCGGGCCGCGTCCGTTGACCAGAATTTCGGCCCGTTCGGTCGGCAGCAGCCAGTTGCGCAGCCCGGCAAGCAGCCGCTGTCGGCCGGCATCGGTGAGACTTGCCGGGTCGGGTGGCATCTCCCGCCGCTCGATCCGGTCGTGTATGCCAACCCATTGCGCACGCGTCCCCGGCGCCGAGAGGTCAACCGGCAGCGATTTGAGGTCGAGCCCGCCCGCCCTCGACTCCGGGTTGTGACATTTGCCGCAACTCACCTCCAGCAGCTCGACCAGCCGCACGACGGCGACCGACGCTCGCCGACTACTATGGCCAGTCTTGCCAGTCTTGCCAGTCTTATTTGGCGCACTGGCGACTCGCGCCGCGGCGCTGTCGGTCGGAACGACGTATGAAACGAGCAGCAACGCGCAGATAATAACCATTTTGAGTGGCTTCATCCTCAGTCTCCAACTCCCTTCAGGGTCATAAAGCTGATCCGCTGCCGATTATCGTGTCAGCCGATCGTTACCCAGCCACCAGACCTTCCACTTTCAAATACGGCATCGATGACACGCATATTGGCTACTGCATCCTCGAGCGGGGTCGGGACCGGGCTGTTGTTGATCACTGCCAGTGAGAAGAGATCGCCCTGAATCGTATACTGATTGCAGAGGTCGAAGACGGTCTCCTCGATCTTCCCTTCACTCTCGACAATGATTCGCGCCGGCAGATCGGGGACTGGATTGAACGGAACCTCAATCTCGATTCGTCCGCTGGCGCCAAAGATCTGGACGCGCTGGTAAGGGGTCATCTGTGTCGAACAGGTGAAGGTCGAGGTCCGGTCACCAAAGTCGAGGATCGACGAAGCGAGCCGATCGACCCTGAATTGGGGGTCATCCTCGATAATTCCAATGACGCGTCGCGGTTCCGCCTCGAAGATAAACCGTGAGAGCGAGATGCTGTAACAGCCGATGTCGAGCAGACCACCGCCGCCAATTCCCTCCCGATTACGAACGTTTGCCGGATCGTCATTGAAGTACGAAAAGACGGACTGGATGGTCGATACCTTACCGATCCGACCCTCTCTCACCAGTTGACGCGCCTTCTGCCACTGCGGGTGAAAACGATACATGAAGGCTTCCATCACCTTGAGGTGCGGATAGCGCCGCGAGGCGTCGAGCAGCCGCTCAGCGTCTGCGGCATCAAGCCCGATCGGCTTCTCGCAGAGCACGTGCTTACCCGCTTCGAGGGCCGCGATCGTTAGTGGGACGTGGAGGTGGTTCGGCAGCGGGTTGTAGATGACATCGATCTCCGGATCGGCGAGCAGTGCCTCATAGCTGTCGTGAACCCTGTCGATGCCGAGCCGCGCCGCAACCTCGACGCCCTTCTGCCGATCCCGCGACGCAATCGCCGTCACCTCTGCGTAATGACAACTCTTCATCGCCGGCACAATCTTCTGTTGGGCGAAACGTGATGTACTCAAAATACCCCAGCGCAGCTTGTTCATTCAGTCTCCTCAGTATAGTTCTGCCATCCCTGGTTCCAGTCGTAAGCTTCAAGTCCCGAGAACCGCTTCTTGTAATCGTAGAAGGATCTTTCACGGTAGGCGTATCCCGGGTAATAATATTTTAGATTGAGCTGTTTTGCATAATCGATTCCGCGCAGAATGAGGTAGATTCCAAGACTGCGTGCCGATTCTGCTGGTTCAAAGATGGCATAGACAGCCGAGGCGGAGAGTGCGCCGATATCGAGAAAGCTGACGGCAATCAGTCTGTCCTCGTGGCAGACGCACAACTCATCGTTTCGACAGGGGATGGTTGCCGGTCGCGGAGAGAGGAAATTTCTGATCGAATCGGGGACATTTGCGGTGAACCGCTCCTTGTGGCGGTCGAAGATCGCCTCTTTCTCCTGATCGATCGTGGTCGGTCGAATGATCAACTCAGTGTCACGATTGCGGGCGAGGATTCGTTTCTGGCTTCGCGATAATGAAAAGTCAGCAAGTCGTATCCGGAGCGGAATGACACGACGAATCTCACCGCGGTCGATCGTCAGCGAGTAGCGAAAGAACGTGGGACCAAAATGGCGCCAACCATTGGCGAGCAGAAGATCGAGCCTCGACGGAGTCACGTTTGGAAGGTAGTCTTGTTCGTCGATATAGAGCATTATCGCCATCCACTGCCCAGCGAGATGAGCCTCGCAGAACTTTCTGCTGTCTGTTTTGGTGGCATTGCCACACAGGTTGACGGCAAGGCCTGAACCGATCCTGAATCAATTGTGGACCAATCAGTATGGACCAATCAGGGAATTAACCGAATGCTATCATATCTCACACTTGGCCTTGTGCTTGGAATGACGGCCGGGTTGTCGCCCGGGCCGATGATGACCCTTGTTATTACACAGTCGCTCCGCTTTGGAACCCGCGAAGGGCTGAAGATGGCGGTTGCGCCGCTGATGAGCGATCTTCCGATCGTCGCCATCTCGTGGTTCGCGCTGTCACGCTTCGCGCAGATCGATCATCTGCTCGGAGTGGTCTCGCTGATCGGCGCCGGACTGCTGATCCTGATCGCGATCGAGAGCTGGCGTGCAGATCCGGCGATGGCCGGCGATGAGAACGCGGCGCCACGCTCACTGCTCAAGGGGGCAATCGCCAACCTGCTCAATCCGCACCCGTGGCTCTTCTGGCTGACAATCGGATCGCCGACCCTGATCAGAGCCGAGACTGGCGGCGGGGCGATCGGATTCCTTGTCGCCTTCTATGGCTGCCTTGTCGGCTCAAAGGTGGCAGTCGCCTCGATTGTTGGCCGCTATCGCCGCAACCTGAACGCCAGCAACTGTCGACTGATTCTGCGCGGACTCGCGCTGGCGCTGGTCGTCATCGCCTGCCGGCTGATCTGGAGCTGGGGGACAAAGCTGGCCAGTTCATGATCT